>NZ_NPJB01000044.1:0-22834 GCF_002251345.1 Prevotella sp. P4-119
GCAGAGTCATTCAATGCTAAAATTAAGGCGTTTAGAGCTGCTTTAAGGGGAGTAACGGATATAAAGTTCTTTCTTTTCAGACTTACAAAGCTATATGCTTAATCCCCCTGGTTTATCGGGTGAGCCGGTACATGGGACCTTCGTATTCCAAAGAGAGAAAACGGAAAAATCCGACTGGCAGTTTCCTTTACGAGGAGAAATCTGTCAATCGGATTCTGTAGAGTGACTTTAAATAATAGTCTAATTCATCTGGCGCAACACTTTCTCATAATAGTTTTGAGTGGCTCGCTTCGAGTAGTTGTGACCTCCATTCCATGCACGAATGGCATACTCCACGTTGTTTGCCTTGTTGTAGAACGACTGTATGAGAAGAAACATCTCTTTCGATTTCTTTGCATTGAATCGGTCGTTCATTGTGTAGCGCTTTTTGCTCTGCCTCATCTGCAGGATGCGATTGCATTCCTTAACGCAGATAGGTGTAATCTGCATGATGCCGCACGACTTACCACTTACGGCTTTAGGATTACCTTGACTTTCTACCTGAATAATCGCGCTGATAACAGGAGTCCAGTCAAACGAGCGTTCATTGTTCTTCGTTCCTGCCGAAGCATTGATGGAACAGGCCATCATGATGGCCAATGTAATCAATACATTTCTAGCAATCTTTGTCATAAATAATCCTGTTAAGCATGACCGTCTCACCACGAGACATTCAACCGTCACACTATTGTTAACGGGCACAAAGGTACGACTATTTTTTGGAACTACCAAACTTTACTCCGAAATGAGACGTTGATTATCAATTAATTAACATAAATCAACTGCTATTCACAGATGGAAATGCATAAAAAAAGGGGGCTTTCGCCCCCAATTATGCATGTTAACAAATCATCAATTATCCTGCTGAAAGAGTGGATCTTCTGGCATCACCATGATGGGTTTCTGATTATAGTCTTTCAGGAGTTTCTCGCTCACATATTTCTTATTGACTACGAGTCGGAACATGTATTCGCGGAACCATCTGTCGGTCATAATGAGGCATCCTTTCTGTCCCCAATCACCTCCCCAGGAGTTTTCAACTTTCCACTTTGTGGCCTTTCCGTTGGCATCAAGATCCACGGCAGTAAGTGTCATGGCATGGGTAGAGCCACTGTCGAATGTGGAAATGCGCTGGGCTTTGTCCATGGTGAATGAAGTACCGAAGAGAGAGGCATAGTCGAAATTCTCTGTATCGGCATAGCCACGTTTGCGGTCAAGTTGCTTGCCTACATCATAGCTGGAATAGAGCTTACGACCGTCTTTGAGCGATGCTACAGCGAGCTGTTCTATCTCATCCATAGGCAAGTTGAGGTACTTCCAGTTGTGCCCATCATAGGTATGGCGGTCGTATTCCACCTCATAGGTCTTATAATAAGGACGACGCGGATCGTTCATCACCATGATAAAAGTGCCATTGATAGGTCCACCAACCACTTCCTCTGCGAATGTCTTTGGAGTATAGTGTTTAACAGGAGTCTTTGCTCGTCCGTCCTTGCCTTTGAAAGCATAGTCAAACTCCTTGACGGGTTCACCAAGTGTAAGGGCAAGGATATTGTAGATTTCAGAAAGGGCGGTTACCTTAGCTTTCTGCACATCGGCTGTTTTCTTGCCATCTGCTACCATCTGGCGCAGTTTCAAACCATGTTCACGCAGTTTGGACTTGACGATAGAGGCCATCTTTGCCGTATTTTCTGCCGAGAAGCTTTCAGGTTGAACACTACTGGGCACAAGGCCGTACTTTTCTACCAAGTCTGCCACACCACAGAATGTTCCTCCGTCATTGATAGGACTTTGGAAGAAGAACTGCACGCGCTGGTCTTCAAATGGTTTCTTCGCATGATCTATCACGCCTTGAAGCATCAAGTTTGCCTTTTCAAGCTGGTCGTAGAAGAACAGATAGTTTTGCGAGAGCGAAACGGTCAACGAGTCTGTGCGTTTGGCAAAATTGCCACGCAGCACATTGAATCCGCTAAACATCCAACATCTTCCACTTGACTTTTGATTGGTGATAGACTGACTGGGTGTCTCCACACTAAAATAGGTATCGAAGGCTCCTGCATTGGCTTTGTTGACAGCCAAGCCGTCGATAGAATTGACAGCTACTGCATTTTGCAGCGCACGACTGGCAGGATTTGCCTGATGTTGCTTTTCAAATTGCTGCATCATCTGCGGAGAGATACCACCGGCATTTTGCGCCTCGGCATTGATGACGAGTAACATGGCTGCGGTTGTTGCCATTGCTGATTTGACGAAGTGTCGAGTAGTTATTTTCATTTGCGTCTTGCTTTTTTGGTTATTGATTTCTTTTTTTGCGTAGTAGTATTCTTCTTTTTGGTTTGCACAGTATTTTTCTTGTTTGTGGAAACAACAGTTTGGGGCTTATAATACTTCATAGCCTCAGGCATCCAGGCCTGTATCTGTGCTATACGTGTGGCATCGGTAGGGTGAGTGCTGAGCCATGATTTCGAGCCTCCACCAGTAGCTTGCGACATGCGTTTCCAAAAATCCACAGCTTTCTGTGGATCATAGCCTGCCATGGCTGCAAAGATAATACCGAGATGGTCGGCCTCACTCTCGTGGTTGCGCGAATATTTCGCACTTGCTCCCTTGGCTCCAAGTCCGAAAACCGTTCCGGCTATATTCTGCAGTCCGCTACTGGCACCTGCACCTTGCATCAAAACGCTGAGGGCTTGTGCGCCATATTGTTGTCTGATGAGCGTACTCATCTGCTCGGCAGAGTGCTTGGCCACCGCATGGGCTATTTCATGTCCGAGAACTATCGCAAGCGAAGTCTCGTCTTGAGTGACAGGCAACAGTCCTTCATAGACCACAATCTTACCACCGGGCATACAGAAAGCATTAACCTGCTTGTCTTGTACGAGATTGAACTCCCACTTGTAGTTGGCAACCTCACTGGAAAGGCCGTTGGCGTTGAGATAAGCCACAACGGCATTTGCAAGGTTCTGCCCCACTCGCTTCACCATGTTGGTATTTGCCACATTCGTGGAAGGTTTGGCGGTTTTCATGTATTCCGCATACTGTTGATTACTGAGGCTGAGCACTTTTTCGTCGCTCACCATCATGTGTTGTTTTCGTCCTGTGATAGGTACCGTCGTGGTGGTTCCACAACTGGCCAGTACGGCTACGGCAACTATCAAAATAATCAATTTAGCTTTATTCATTTTTTGTATCCTTAGTATCTTCTTTCTTATAGACATTAAATTGATATCAAATGCAAAGATACTACTTTTTTTGTACTTTAGCTATTTACAAAGGAAAAACATCATAATATTTACATAAAAAGCACTTCAAAAACCATTATTATACTACTAAAACAGCACGATCCCTACGGGGAAATATTACAGCGTATCAAAAACGCATAAATACGCATACCTATAAAATAAAATAGGGAATGAGACCGTATTTGTTGCATGATTCAGAAAAAAGCTGTACCTTTGTGCTGAAATTCAGAAAACTATTATGGGAAAGATTATTCTGACGGGCGACCGTCCTACAGGAAAACTGCACTTAGGCCATTACATTGGCTCGCTGCGCAGACGTGTTGAACTGCAAAATGCCGGAGGCTACGACAAGATGTTCGTATTCATGGCAGATGTTCAGGCACTGACAGACAATGCTGACAATCCAGAGAAAATCAGACAAAATATCATCGAGGTGGCCCTCGACTACCTTTCAGCAGGACTCGACCCTGAGAAATGCACCTTGTTTATCCAAAGTCAAATACCAGAACTGGCAGAATTGACCACCTACCTGATGAATCTCATCAGCGTAAGTCGCGTACAGCGCAACCCAACTGTAAAGACAGAAATCAAGATGCGCAACTTCGAGGCAAACATTCCCCTCGGATTCTTCTGCTATCCTGTCAGCCAAGCAGCAGATATCACGCTCTTCAAAGCTACTACCGTTCCTGCCGGAGAAGACCAGGAACCCATGTTGGAAGTGACTCGCGAATTGGTGCGTCGCTTCAACCAGACTTATGCACCGGTACTGGTAGAACCAGAAATCATGTTGCCCGAAAACGCAACAGCCCGTCGTCTGCCCGGCACCGATGGTAAAGAGAAAATGTCGAAATCACTTGGAAACTGCATCTACCTCAGCGACTCTGCTGCTGATGTATGGAAGAAGGTGAAGAAGATGTCTAACGGAGAGCCACGTATGAGCTTGGACGAACCGGGACATCTTGAAGGAAATGCTGTTTTCACCTACCTCGAAGCTTTCAGTAGCGATGAAGACTTTGCTGAGTTCTGGCCAGAATTTAAGACTCTTGAAGAACTCAAGGCACAATATGTGAAAGGTGGTATCGGCGACGGAACAACCAAAAAGTTCCTCAACAATGTGCTCAATAAATTTATGGAGCCCATCCGCCAACGTCGTCATGAATTCGAGCAGGATATTCCTGAGATCTACAATATTCTGAAAAAGGGTACTGAAAAGGCGCGCGAGACAGCAGCTCAGACCATGTGTGAGGTACGTTCTGCCATGCAGATCAACTACTTCGACGATACCGAACTCATCCGTCAGCAGTCAGAACGTTTCAAGGGTTAAGGACTCTGATAGGCCGAGACTATAGCCGACACAAAACAGACACCAAAGAGATTATAATACAGCAACATAAAAAACGATTGGGTTATGGCAGATTACATCATGAACAACGTATGGCAGGTATGGGCCATCGCGGCCGTTATTTGTCTCATACTCGAATTATCGTCTGGTGATTTCTTTATCATCTGTTTCTCCATAGGAGCTGTGGCGTCGGCTATCGGAGCTGCAATAGGATTGAACATCTATTGGCAATTGGCAATCTTTGCAGCAGTAGCGTTGGCCAGCATCTTCTTTGTGCGCCCGATAGCATTACGCTATCTGCACAAGAACGAGCCCAACCGTCCTAGCAATGCCGATGCACTTATCGGACGAATAGGACGTGTCACAGAAACCATCAAGACGGGAGGCTACGGAAGAGTTGCCATTGACGGTGATGTATGGAAAGCTGTCAGCAATAGCGCCACCGACATCACAGCAGGATCTACCGTAAAGGTTACGGATCGGAAAAGCACCATCATCCAAGTGGAATCAACAACAAGTATAAACGAATAAAACCAAGACATTATGGAAGCATCTTTTTTCACCTATGTGCTCATCGCCATCATCATCTGCGTAGTAGTCTTCGCCAAGATGGCGCTGGTTATCATTCCACAGTCGGAAACAAAAATCATCGAACGTCTCGGTCGTTACTATGCGACACTCAAACCAGGCATCAACGTTATCATACCATTCATTGACCGTGCCAAAGCCATCGTCGTGCTGACACGTGGACGCTATGCCTACTCTGACAATATTGACCTCCGTGAACAGGTTTATGATTTCCCATCACAGAACGTAATTACGAAAGATAACATCCAGATGGAGATCAACGCGCTACTCTACTTCCAGATTGTTGATCCCTTCAAGGCTGTCTATGAAATATCAAACCTGCCCAACGCTATCGAGAAACTCACACAGACCACACTCCGTAATATCATTGGTGAACTGGAACTGGACGAGACACTCACCTCACGCGACACAATCAATACCAAGCTTCGCGCCGTACTCGACGATGCCACCGACAAATGGGGTGTAAAAGTCAATCGCGTAGAACTCCAAGACATCACACCACCAACAAGTGTGCTCAATGCCATGGAGAAACAGATGCAGGCAGAACGAAACAAACGTGCACAGATTCTGACTTCAGAGGGTGAAAAAGCTGCGGAGATTCTTGCATCAGAAGGTGAGAAAACCGCTATGGTGAACCGTGCCGAAGCACAGAAGCAGCAAGCCATTCTCCATGCAGAAGGTGAAGCACAGGCACGCATCCGCAAAGCAGAAGCAGAAGCAAAGGCCATCGAACTTATCACCGAAGCCGTAGGAAAGAGCACTAACCCTGCCAACTATCTGTTGGCACAGAAATATATCCAAATGATGCAAGAGCTGGCAAATGGCGACAAGACCAAGACTGTCTATCTGCCATACGAAGCCACAAATCTCCTGGGAAGCATAGGAGGTATAAAGGACTTGTTTAAGACCACAGAATAACCAACACCTTAATATAATATATAGATCAAAAACAAACAACCCTATAAAAGAGATATGAAGAAACAACTCAAAAAGGTACTCGTGCTCGGTTCGGGTGCCCTGAAAATCGGACAAGCCGGAGAGTTCGACTACTCAGGCTCACAGGCACTCAAAGCCCTGCGCGAAGAAGGTATATCATCGGTACTGGTAAATCCAAACATTGCCACTATCCAAACCTCGGAAGGCGTTGCCGACAAAGTGTATTTTCAACCCGTCAATACGTATTTCGTAACAGAAATCATCAAGAAAGAACGTCCTGATGGCATCCTGTTGGCATTCGGCGGTCAGACAGCCCTCAACTGCGGTACCGAACTCTATCTGTCTGGTGTTCTTAAAGAATATGGTGTAGAAGTGCTCGGCACAAGCGTAGAAGCCATTATGAACACCGAAGACCGCGACCTCTTCGTCAAGAAACTGGCAGAGATTGACATGAAGGTACCCGTGAGCCACGCTGTAGAAAACATGGACGATGCGCTCAAGGCAGCCCATAATATCGGATTCCCCGTAATGGTACGTTCTGCCTACGCATTAGGCGGACTGGGCAGTGGTATCTGCCCTGACGAGAAAACATTCATATCTCTGGCAGAAAGCGCATTCACCTTCGCACCACAGATTCTCGTAGAAGAGAGTTTGAAAGGATGGAAGGAAATTGAGTTCGAGTGCATCCGCGATGCCAACGACCACTGTTTCACCGTAGCTTCAATGGAAAACTTCGACCCTCTGGGCATCCATACTGGTGAATCTATCGTAGTGGCTCCTACCTGCTCATTGACCGAGCAACAGGTGAAGATGTTGCAGGATATCACTACTAAATGTGTACGCCACTTGAATATCGTAGGTGAGTGTAACATCCAGTTTGCCTTCAATGCAGAAACTAACGACTACCGCATCATTGAAATCAATGCACGTCTGAGCCGTTCATCTGCACTTGCTTCAAAAGCAACGGGCTATCCCCTAGCCTTCGTAGCTGCCAAGATTGCTTTGGGCTACACGCTCGATCAGATTGGCGAGATGGGAACAACATCATCAGCATACGTGGCTCCAAGCCTCGACTATATGATTTGTAAGATTCCACGCTGGGACCTTACAAAATTTGCTGGCGTATCACGCCACCTCGGTTCATCCATGAAGTCGGTCGGTGAGATTATGAGCATCGGACGTTCATTTGAAGAGATGATCCAAAAGGGACTCCGCATGATTGGACAGGGTATGCACGGATTTGTAGGCAATGACCACACACGCTTCGATGACCTCGACGATGCATTGGCAAACCCAACAGACCTCCGTATCTTTGCCATCGCACAGGCCATGGAAGAAGGATATACTATCAAGCGTATCGAGGAATTGACCAAGATTGACGTATGGTTCCTTGAACGATTGAAGCATATTGTTGACCTGAAACATCAGTTGATGGAATACAATGCCGTAGAGGACGTACCCGCCGCCCTTATGCTTGAAGTGAAACAGGCAGGATTCTCAGACTTTCAGATTGCACGTTTCGTACTCAAGCCACAGAGTGGCAATATGGAGAAGGAAAACCTCAAAGTACGTGAGATCCGCAAACAGATGGGTATCATGCCTTCGGTAAAACGCATCCCTACTGTAGCATCTGAACATCCAGAACTGACCAACTACTTGTATTTCACCTATACACACACACCAGCATTTGCTACCCCCGACGGCAAAGCATACAAGACCGCACACGACATCAGCTATTATAAGAACGAGAAATCTGTAATCGTTCTCGGTTCTGGCGCCTATCGCATCGGTTCAAGCGTCGAGTTCGACTGGTGTTCGGTTAATGCAATCAACACTGCACGCAAACTCGGCTACAAGTCGATCATGATCAACTACAACCCCGAAACCGTATCGACCGACTACGACATGTGTGACCGCCTCTATTTCGACGAACTGTCGTTAGAGCGTGTTCTTGACGTCATCGATCTTGAAATGCCACGCGGTGTCATCGTCTCTGTAGGTGGACAGATTCCAAACAACTTGGCAATGAAGCTCTACCGTCAGGGTGTTCCTGTATTGGGCACCTCTCCAGTTGATATTGACCGTGCAGAGAACCGTGACAAGTTCTCTGCCATGCTCGATAAATTAGGAATTGACCAGCCACGTTGGCGCGCTCTGACTTCGTTCGACGATGTCAAGGAGTTTGTAGATGAAGTTGGTTATCCCGTACTGGTACGTCCATCCTATGTACTCTCAGGTGCAGCCATGAACGTATGTTACGACGATGAAGAATTGCATCGTTTCTTGAATATGGCAACCGAAGTATCCAAGGAGTTCCCCGTAGTGGTAAGCCAGTTCATGCAGGAAACCAAAGAGATTGAGTTTGATGCTGTTGCCGACAAGGGTGAGGTTATTGAATATGCCATCTCTGAGCATGTGGAATATGCCGGTGTCCACTCTGGTGACGCAACCATGGTATTCCCCGCACAGCATATCTATTTCTCAACTATCCGCCAGATTAAGAAGATTTCCCGCAAGATTGCACAGGAACTCAACATCAGCGGACCATTCAACATCCAGTTCCTTGCCAAAAACCGTGAGGTGAAGGTTATCGAATGTAACCTGCGTGCATCACGCTCATTCCCCTTCGTATCGAAGATTCTGAAGCGCAACTTCATCGAGACATCAACCAAGATTATGCTTGATGCTCCCTATTCTCGTCCAGCCAAGAGCGAGTTCGACATCGACCACATCGGTGTCAAGGCATCACAGTTCTCATTTGCCCGTCTGCAGAATGCCGATCCCGTACTCGGTGTTGATATGAGCTCTACCGGTGAGGTAGGCTGTCTGGGCGATGACCTCAACGAGGCTTTGCTCAACGCACTCATCGCCACTGGCTACCGTCTTCCCAAGAAGAGCGTTCTCATCTCTTCAGGAGCCGCAAAGGGTAAGGTTTCATTGCTCGAACCAGCCAAGCAACTCGTCAAGAAGGGTTACGAGGTATATGCCACACCAGGCACAGCCAAGTTCTTCAATGAGAATGGTGTGAAAGCCACTGCCGTCAACTGGCCCGATGAGGAAGGCGACAACAATATCATGCAGATGATTGCTGACCACAAATTCGACTTGATTGTCAACGTTCCCAAGAACCACACCAAGCGCGAATTGACCAATGGTTATCGCATTCGTCGCGGCGCCATCGACCACAACATCCCCTTGATGACCAATGTGCGTCTGGCAAAAGCCTTCATTGAAGCCTTCACTGCCCTCCGACTTGAAGACATCAAGATCAAGAGTTGGCAGGAATACAATGCTTAATAACAAATATGATTAGATATTATCTCATACTCCTGTGCATGTTGTTCACAATAGGGCTTCATGCACAGGAGTCTCCTAATTCACGTCAAGCGCGGCGTATGTTCAACGAGGCCTATCAAAAGGTTTATGGTCCTCAAGGTTCACGTTTAAGCTATAGTGTCAATATCATAGGCATCTACAAAGCCCAAGGAACTATCTGGACCAAAGGGAAAAGCAGTAAATTTGTAGAAGACCGCTACACAGCATGGAACGACCAAATCACCTACACCCGTGTAGATCGGAAGAAGAGAACCGTTACCATCTATCGTTCTGACGATGAATCACGCGATAAATATGCCTCAAAATTCACATTCAAACCCGACAACTACAACTACCATATTGCTAACGACAAGCGTGGTTATGTCATCACACTAAAGGCAAAAAAGGGCGTTAAGGGCATCAAAGAGGCTGATGTACTGCTCGACCACCACACACGAAATCCCATCAGCATCCGTGTGAAGGTAGGCTTTTTCCACACTACAATAAAAATAACCAATTTCAAAACGGGTGGTATCAGCGATCAAGCATTTGTATTCCCCCGTCACCAATACAGCAATTACGGAATTATCGACAACAGATAAGACAATGGAGAAAAAAGGATTGGTACTTGAAGGCGGTGCAATGCGCGGACTATGGACTGCTGGCGTCATCGATGTGATGATGGAAGCAGGCATTAAGCCCGACGGTATCATCGGCGTATCTGCAGGCGCAGCATTCGGTTGCAACTATAAGTCACAGCAACCAGGACGCGCCATCCGTTATAACAAACGATTCGCCAAAGACAGGCGCTACAGCGGTTGGCATTCACTCTTCCGCTCTGGCGACTATTTCAATGCCGAATTTGCCTACCATATCGTTCCCCACGACTACGACATCTTCGATTCAGAGACATTCGCCAACAATCCCATTGAGTTTACTGTGGTCTGCACAGATGTAACAACAGGAAAAGCAGTCTATCATCAATTAGACCATATTGATTATGAAACATTGGAGTGGATACGTGCCTCTGCCTCCATGCCTATGGTTTCAAGAGTTGTTTCTATCGGCAATCACCAACTGCTCGACGGTGGTGTCAGCGACTCCATTCCTTTGGCCTATTACGAGAGTCAGGGTTATAAACGTAACATCGTCATCCTAACCCAACCAGCAGGCTATCGCAAGTCTCATAACGCTCTGATGCCTCTCATGCGTTTGGCACTCCGTCATTATCCCAATATGATAGAAGCCATGGATCAGCGCCATCTGATGTATAACAGTCAATTGGACTATGTGACACAAGCAGAAAAGGAAGGTCGATGCCTTGTCATTCGTCCGGAAGGCAAGATTCCCATTGGCCATCTCTGCCATGACCCCAAACGCATGCAACTGGTTTATGAACTGGGACGCGAAGTAGGTTACAAGCAGTTGGATGCCATCAAGGAATATTACCGTTAAATACCCCTCTGCATCAATACGCACTATACAGACGATTACAATTAGTGTATAGCGCAATCAGAATAAAAGAATATCAATTAGAAGGAAACAGTAGAATATGAGAATCGACATTATCAGTGTATTACCCGAAATGATTGAGGGCTTTGTTCACGAAAGCATTCTTGCACGTGCCGAAAAGAAAGGGCTGGCGGAAATCCGCCTGCACAACCTGCGTGACTACACGCTCGACAAATGGCGTCGTGTGGATGACTATCCGTATGGCGGTTCTGCCGGAATGGTCATGCAGTGTGAGCCTATTGACCGATGTATTACTGCCCTGAAGGCTGAGCGTGATTACGACGAGGTGATATTTACCTCACCCGATGGTGAGCAGTTCAATCAACATATTGCCAACGACCTATCATTGAAAGGCAACCTTATCATCCTCTGCGGTCACTATAAAGGTATTGACCAGCGCGTTCGCGACCATCTCATCACAAGGGAAATATCTGTAGGCGATTACGTGCTGACAGGAGGCGAACTGGCAGCTGCCATCATTGCCGATGCTGTTGTACGTGTAGTGCCTGGCGTGATTGGTGACGAACAGAGTGCTCTGTCTGACTGTTTTCAGGATGATCTATTGGCAGCCCCAATCTATACTCGCCCTGCCGACTATAAAGGTTGGAAAGTACCAGAGATTCTGCTTAGCGGTAACGAGGCCAAAATCAAAGAATGGGAATTGGAACAGGCCTTAGAACGCACACGCCGTCTCCGCCCCGACCTATTGGGCGAATAATCCAAACAGCCCCTACAAAATAATTTCCATCTGATTTTGCAATCAACAAGATGCAAAGTCAGATGGAATTGTTATACTCCAGTCAATTGTTCCTGATTGACAAAGCGTTCACCAAGCATAAAGCCCTCCTCATAGAGCCGTTCCAGTTTTTCCACATCACGTGTTACTCTTCCCACCTCCATGGGTCGTTCTGGACGTATGACCATGATCTCTCCCCAATCCTCCATACGTTCGATAAGTTCCAACTGGCGATTGTATTCCGCAACACGACGACTCAATGCCACACGCAGTCTGGGATAACGAGAATACACAAAACGCGGCACCTTCAAATCAGGTTCCGACGAGCGATAGCCACGGTTTCTCGTCAATATCACCACATGTTCAGTATGTCCAGTATCCATGGAACGCACAACCGGAATACTATCTACAATACCTCCGTCAAGCATCGGTATTCCATCAACCTTAGTAATCTGTGCCACAAAAGGCAAAGAAGAACTCGCCTTGACAATCTGTGTAAGACGCTGATGGTCGTAACGCTCGGAGAGATATTCCGCCCTTCCCGTCAAACAATTTGTGGTGACGGCTTCAAACACAGCTGGATTATGTTCATAGGTATCATAATCGTAAGGCACAATCTCATTTGGAAAACGATCATAAAGAATGTTTGCATCGAATATCGTACCATCTTTGATGAGTTTCTTAAGCGAAATATAATCATATTTCTTCAACATATCAATATTGGAGTAACGTGCCCTTCGTGCTTGATGGCTCATATACGACAATCCATTACAGGCACCCGCCGATACTGCCACAACATATGGAAACCATATCTCATGTTTCATAAAGGCATCAAGAACACCCGAAGTGAATACGCCACGCATTCCTCCACCTTCCAATACCAATCCTGTTTTAGCGGTTATTTTCATATTTCTCTCCCGTTATCGTTGTTCATACAATCTTATTTCGGCTGCAAAAGTAGTATTTTTTGAGTTAACAGACAAATCACAACTATAAAAACATTGAAAAATGGCATATCTATCGATTATTTTTCGTAACTTTGCGCATACTGAAAACCAATTTCTATAAGATATGAAAAAGATTCTCGTTTCTCTCTGCCTAACACTGGCAACAATGACCGTCAGCGCCAAGACTTATTCCGTCAGTTCGCCCAACGGACTGATTACCGTCAATGTGTGCACCGACAACCAACTACAATGGGATATCCGAAAGGATAATACCGTCATACTGCAACCATCCGCAATCGGACTGAAAACCGACATCATGGATTTCGGACAGAACGTCAAGGTAAAGAAGACTCGTTCGTCAAACGTGAGGAAGTCTTCCGGCAACTATGGCCTACTGCAAATGGTATGCAATGGTCTGATTGTCGAGTTTCGTGTGTTCAATGATGCAGCAGCCTATCGCATCGTCCCCACCAAACCCTTGGCAAAGGTAGTCAACGAGACCGCAGAATTTCGTTTCGCTGCAGACTATGAAGCATTCATCCCTTACGTCAACGACAATCGTGCAGGAGAGCGCTGGTGCTACTCGTTTGAGTCATACTACGACCGTCAGCGTCTCTCTCAGATGTTTGCAGACTCACTTGCTATCACTCCCACAGCCATCTGTCTCCCAGAAAAGCGCAAAGCCGTTGTGATGGAGGCAGACGTAGAAAACTATCCCGGCATGTATCTCAAAAAGGGGAAAGGCAATAGCCTTCAGGCAGCATTTCCTCCCCTGCCATTAGAAGAGGAGATAGGCGGTTACAATCGTCTGAATCTTGTACCCACACAACGTGCAGAACATATTGCCGAAAACGTAAGTCGCCTGCCATGGCGCATCGTTGTGATCAGCGACTCAGACCGTGAACTATTGGGCAACGACATTGCACGCCGCCTTGGTCCTGTATGCCGGCTGACAGACACCTCATGGATTAAACCCGGGAAGGTAGCATGGGACTGGTGGAACAACACCAACCTGACAGGTGTCGATTTCCGTGCCGGCATCAATACGGAAACTTATAAATACTTCATCGACTTTGCCCGCAAGAACAAACTCGAATACATCATCATTGATGAAGGATGGAGTGATCCCGAAGACCTACTCCACTTCTCTGACAAGATGGATATGGCAGGCATCATCGACTATGCCCGTCAACAGGGTGTCGGTGTCATTCTCTGGTCGTCATGGCGCAACCTCATTCAAAGAGGTCATGAAAAGATGGAAGAGATTATGAAACACTATGGTGATATGGGTGTGAAAGGCTTCAAGGTTGACTTCTTCGACCGTGACGACCAACGTGTCATCCAGTCTGTCTATGAAGTAGCCGCATGTGCAGCACGCCATCACCTTTTGCTCGACCTTCACGGCATGCGTCCTTTCGGCGTACAGATAGCATATCCCAATATCGTCAATTTCGAAGGAGTGAAAGGTCTGGAGAACTCGAAATGGGAACCACGTGTCGGTGACGGTCCACTCCACGACCAACCCATGTACGACGTCACCATCCCCTACCTCCGTGCGTTGCCTGGTCCGTTTGACTATACTCCAGGCGCTATGGTCAATGCCGTTCGATCACAGTTCTTCGGCAACAACGACCATCCCATGAGTCAAGGCACCCGTGTTCATCAAATGGCTATGTACACCCTGTTTGACGCTCCACTCCAGATGTTGGCTGACAGTCCTTCAAAATACATGCAGAATCAAGAATGTACCGATTTCATTGCTGCCGTTCCTACCGTCTTCGACGAGACAGTCGCCCTGGCCGGTGAGATGGGCGAATATGCTGTAGTTGCCCGTCGCAAAGGAAACACCTGGTATGTAGCAGCCATGACCAACTGGACAGCACGCCATCTGACTATAGACTGTTCGTTCCTTGGCGATCACCGCGCCACAGCCGACATCTTTGCCGATGGCATCAATGCTGATCGCGAAGCAACCGACTACCAGCATCAACGCATTGAAGTAGATGGCAAGAGCCGTCTGCCCATCTATATGGCTCCGGGTGGAGGATGGACCGCCATCATCCGCTGACATATAGCTATCATCAAGAGATAAGAGTTCGATGGAATCATTGCTTCCACCGAACTCTTCTTTTTGTAGTCCAAAGTAAAAGTGCTTCAACAATCACTACTGTCTTGCCTTGCCTTTGTCATCAAATAAAAAAGGCAACATGCAACAATCATGACACTACTCGAAATAGCATAACTGTCACATTTGTCCCGCCTTGACACTCTTTATCACCCTTTTAGACAAAAAACACGATGGATGACCTTCATAAGAAAAGCCATCCATCGTGTTATATATTAATAAGGTGGGAATCAGCGGATGCGATCAGCTGCCCTAACCTTACGTTCATCGGAGAGAATACCCTGACGCGCCATAAAACAAAGTATAATGGCAATAGCAGGGAACACAGCAGCAATATTAACATGGAAATCTGCTGCATTAGGAGCCAGGAACTTGCTGAGCACAGCCAGTGCCACATACCATATCACATGGAGCATGATGTTAATCAGGCAGAAGCTCGCCTGCAGAGTGCGCTGCGTATAGCGGAAGATGGTATAGACACTCAGTGATGCTGCCAACAGCATGACCATAAACAATGGCCACGGCAAGTAGCTGAGCGCTCCACTCGGAGTTGTCATCCACAAGCTATAGACACGGTGCAGAGTAAATCCATCGGCACTTACAGTAGCCAATGGGAAACACAATGCCAAGACGCTCATCACGGCAGCCAAGAAGAGAAAGATGGTCTGCTTACGCTGTATCATGACTGTATTAGTTCAGTTCTTCGCTATTCTGTTCGCGAGCAGGATCACGCCAGTAGATTTCGCCATCTACAAACTCCTGTGTAGCGAGCAGTGTAGGTTTCGGAAGTTTCTCGTAGTAGCGTGAGATTTCAATCTGCTCACGGTTTTCAAACACTTCCTCGAGTGAGTCGTTATATGAGGCAAACTCAGCCAGTTTCTTCGACAGGTCTTCTTTGATCTGAACGCTAATCTGGTTGGCACGCTTCGCGATGATAGCAACACTCTCATAAAGGTTTCCTGTCTCGTCACAGAGATCCATGATGTTACGGGTAACGGTGTTAACCGGTGCTTTTGATTTCTTGTAATCCATTGATATTTATCTTAAACTATTTTACGCTGTTAATACTATCTTACTGTTTATTGCTGATGGAACATCAATCGCCAGTGATCTTCTTGCACTTGGCAATATACTTGTTGGCACGAGATGCTTCTTTGGAATCGGGATACTCATTGAGGAATCCATAACATTCATCCTCTGCATCGCGATAGCGCTCCAGTTTTTTCTCTTCAGAGGAATTTTCTGCGAGGTCAAACTTGCTACGCATGATAAGTACCGCAAACTCTTCGCGCAACTTGGTATAGGGGTATGTTTTCAACGCATTCTGCGCGGTAATGATACATGCTTCATAGTTACTCTCTGTATTGGCATTGATATTTCCGAAATATCCCCCGAGGTTGTAATACAGTTCAGCCGAGAGATACTCTTTCTTCACGAGATTGTCCTGCAGGTCGAACAGGCGCTGCTGTGCCTCTGCCCTCAATTTAGAATCAGGGAAGACATCCAAGAACTGCTGATAGGCATTGATAGCGCCTACTGTAGGCGTCTGGTCGAGTCGTGGTTCAGGAGTGCTTTCGTAGAGCGACTGTCCCACATTGAAGGCAGCCTGCTCTGCAAATACACCTTTTGGATAGGTGGCATAATATTTCTTAAAGGTAGCGCTGGCAGCTTCAAAGTCGTGGTTGCAATATTGTGACAGTGCCAAAAGATAGAGGCTCTCTTCTGCGGTATCAGTACCTTTTCTGAAAGTTACCACATCCTGCAGCAACGAAATGGCCTGTTGAAACTTGCCTTCTGCAAAGCATTGCTTGGCAAATTCATACTTATAATCATTGTCTGGTGACTTATAGACATTGTTAAACTCTGCGGCACAACTGCACATCAGAGCAGCCATACAGAAGATAATGATTGACTTCTTGTTCATTCTCATACTTTGATTTGACGTGCAAAATTACTCATTTTCTACCGAAAAGCAAAGGTTTTCAAACGATTTTTAGCAATTAGTGCGCTGCAATAACTTTTTTTACGAGGAAAATATGTAATTTTGCATTTCTATGAAGTTTGAACTGACCTCCAACTACCGACCGACGGGTGACCAGCCAGAGGCTATCCGCCAGTTGACCGACGGTATCACCCGTGGCGATGCCGCTCAGGTATTGTTGGGTGTAACAGGATCAGGAAAGACCTTTACCGTGGCAAATGTCATTGCCAATGTCAACAAGCCCACCCTCATCCTGTCACACAACAAGACATTAGCAGCCCAGCTCTACGAAGAGATGCGGGGTTTCTTCCCACACAATGCCGTAGAATACTACGTGAGCTATTACGACTACTATCAGCCGGAAGCCTATCTGCCATCTACTGATACGTATATCGAGAAAGACCTCGCCATCAACGAAGAGATCGACCGACTGCGTCTGAGGGCTGTCAGCGCATTACTCTCTGGCCGAAAGGATGTGGTCATCGTCTCTTCTGTCAGTTGCATCTATGGTATGGGAAGTCCTGTTGCCATGCAGGAAAACGTGATAGAGGTTCACAAAGGTCAGATATTAGACCGCAATGCACTCCTTCGCCGACTCGTCTCTGCACTTTATGTGCGCAACGATATAGAACTGAAACGCGGTTGTTTCAGGGTCAAAGGCGACACGGTAGATATTGCCATGGCATACAACGAAGTCATTCTGCGCATCACCTTCTGGGACGATGAGATTGATGCCATCGAGGAACTGGACGCCATGACCATGGATCGGCTGTCTTCCTTTGACGAATACAAGCTCTACCCAGCCAACCTCTTTATGACTACTGAAGAGCAGACCTCCATCGCCGTCCGTCATATTCAGGACGACCTCATGAAGCAGATAGCCTATTTTGAGGAATTGGGCGACGATATCAAGGCGCAGCGCATCAAAGAGCGTGTGGAATACGACATGGAGATGATCAAGGAGCTGGGCCATTGCTCGGGTATCGAGAACTACTCGAGATATTTTGACGGAAGACAAGCTGGCGAGCGTCCCTACTGTCTGCTTGATTTCTTCCCCGAAGACTACCTGATGGTGATTGACGAAAGCCATGTCAGTGTGCCGCAGATCAGTGCCATGTATGGTGGCGACCGCGCCCGAAAGCGCAATCTGGTGGAATTTGGTTTCCGTCTTCCTGCCGCCTTCGACAACCGTCCGCTGACCTTCGATGAGTTTCAAGCCATGACCCATCAGGTCATCTATGTATCTGCCACACCAGCCGACTATGAACTCCAACAGGCGGAGGGTGTCGTCGTCGAACAGCTGATCAGACCCACCGGACTGCTTGACCCAGAGATTGAGGTAAGACCCACCGAAAATCAGATTGACGACCTGATGGAAGAGATCCAGCAGCGCATCCAACGCAAGGAACGCGTATTGGTGACAACGCTCACCAAGCGCATGGCAGAGGAGCTCAGCACCTTCTTGCTCAACCACGGCATTCAAACCGCCTATATCCATAGCGAAGTGGCCACGCTCGACCGCATCAAGATACTCGAAGACCTGCGCAACGGCACCTTCGATGTCTTGGTAGGTGTCAACCTGCTCCGTGAGGGTCTCGACCTCCCTGAAGTATCGCTCGTTGCCATCATCGATGCCGACAAAGAGGGATTCCTTCGTTCACACCGCTCACTCACCCAGACGGCAGGCCGTGCCGCCCGTAACGTCAACGGCAAAGTCATCATGTATGCAGACCGCATCACGGCATCCATGCAACTGACCATCGACGAGACGCTGCGCCGCCGCATGAAGCAGATGCACTACAACGAGGAACACGGCATCACCCCGCAACAGATCAAGAAGAATCTGAAGCAGAGCGACCTGCGCCAGGAGACAGAGGGTACGGAACAGAAGGGCTACAAAGCCTATGCCGAACCTGTCGCATCCGCTGCCTTTGCCGCCGACCCCATCATTCTTCACATGACGAAAGAACAACTGGAAAAGAGCATTGCAGAGACCACCCGACTGATGAAGGCAGCCGCCAAAGAACTGGATTTCCTTCAGGCAGCGCAATACCGCGACGAGATTATCAGATTGCAAAAGGAACTGGAATTAAAATAAATTATCACATTTTTTTAGGTCATTCGCACGATATTTCGTACTTTTGCACCATTATAAAAGAGAACGAGACAGATGAAGAAATGTATATTGATGTGTGTCGTCATGGCAATGACCCTGACCGCCACAGCGCAAAACACCTGGGAAGAACCCGAAAAGAAGGAGGAGAAAGTTGCCGTTGTCGAAACGAATCCGATGGAGAAATACCTCAAGGGTGCAGTTCCCGAAGTGAACGGCAAGGTGACTTTTACCAAGACCTTTGACGCTCCGGGCAAGACTGCTTTTCAGATTTACAACATCCTTGGAAAATACCTGCAAGGCGTGACCCGCGAACCCCAGCAGATCAACAGCCAACTCATCAAGGCCGACACCGCCACCTATGAGATTGACGTCAAACTGGAAGAGTGGCTCGTCTTCCAGAAGACAGCCCTTGTGCTCGACCAGACCCGTTTCTTCTACACCATCAAAGCCCAGTGTGCCAACGGCAAAGCCACCCTCACCCTGTCCAACATCCGCTATAATTACGATGAGGAGCGCACCCCCATCCGCATCAGCGCCGAAGACTGGATTACCGACCGTGTGGCAGTCAACAAGAAGAACACCAAGCTGTATCGCCACAGCGGCAAATTCCGCAAATGTACTATCGACAGAAAAGATTACCTTTTTGAACAAATAGAAGGATTACTCCAATGAGAACACTAAAAAACATACTCAACACCATCTTCATTTTCGGAGCCATCATCGGCATGTATCTTTATTATAAAGGAAACGATGCCGGAACCATCGTTATCATGGTGGCTATGGGTTTCAAATTTGTAGAAGTGGCATTGCGCCTCTTCAAAAAAGATAAAGATAAAGACCTACAGTTTTGAACAAGTTTATCATCACGCTGGCATGCACCCTGAGCATGACCCTCAACATCGTGGCGCAGAGCAATCCCACCCGCATCACCGATACGGGCGACGGCTTCAACGTGACCGACGATAACTCCACCCGCAGCTTCAATCCCAACCATCGGGATTCCGTGGCAGACAAAGAGATCCCCATGGGTGTCCATACCTGGACGGTTGACAGACGCTATGGCGATGTCACTCCGGCTGTTACCGACACCCTGCCCCACCTCTACCAGAACTCCATCTTCAACACGGGTGTGTTTGGCGAGTACAATACCATCGGCAACAACTATACGCCGCGCATCAGCCGTATCATCATGGATCGCCCGAAGACCTCGGAGTTCTTCTTCACCCAGCCTTACGACTTCACCATGAAGGAGCCCGATGCGTTTCAGTTTGTCAACACGCTGTCGCCGTTCACCAATCTAAGCTACGACAACTGTGGCGACAAGCAGAACGGTGAAGACCATATCGACGCTAAATTTGCTGTCAATGCCAACAAGCGGTTGGGCTTCGGTTTCGACCTCGACTACCACTATGCCAGAGGTTACTATCAGAACCAAAGCACCTCCCACTTCGGTGCATCGCTCTTTGCCTCGTATATCGGCGACAAATATCAGATGCATGCCCTGTTCTCTACCTACCATCGCAAGGCGGCTGAGAACGGCGGTATCACCGACGACAACTATATCACCCACCCAGAGAGCTACGACGACCAGTTTAGTGAGAACGAGATACCGACGGTGCTCTCTAAAAACTGGAACCGCAACAATTCCAACCACCTGTTTCTCTCCCATCGCTACAATATCGGCTTCTATAAGCGCGTGGCGCTGACCGAAGCGGAAAAGAAAGCCAGGGCGTTTGCCAAGGCGTCAGCCCAAGACAGGAAGCAGCGCGACAACCTCCGCAACAATCAGGATGGTGACGATGCTAACGGCAACAAGCGCCGCAACAACAGGCGCACCACCGATCCTGTTGCCACGGGCAGACCCGACGGAGCCCGCATCGCAGGCGATCTGCCCAAGACTGGCGAGAAATCTGCCGATCCAGACTCCACCCGTATTCAGGTCACCTCCCAGCAGATGGCAGACAGTTTGCTGGCTGTGCAACACCGGAAGGATTCGCTCGACGCCAACACCAAGCGCATCTACGTACCCGTCACCAGTTTCATCCACACCCTCGACATCAATAGCTTCAGTCGCATCAATCAGGCGTATGCCTCTCCTGCCGGCTATTATGCCAACACCTATTATAAATATAATGACCGTGGCATCTATGGCAACGACTCCATCTACGACCAGACGAAATACCTCTCTGTCAAGAATACCTTTGCCGTAGCGCTGATGGAGGGCTTCAACAAGTATGCCAAGGCCGGCGTCAAGGCATTCGTCAGCTACGACCATCGTAAATACCAGATGCCCGACCTGTTGCAGGAGGGTGACGAAGGCTACTATATGCGCAGTTGGTCTGAAGGTCTGGTGAGTGTGGGCGGACAGCTGTCGAAGACCCAGGGGCGCACCCTCCATTACAACCTCGACGGTGAGTTCTTCCTGACGGGCAGCAACGCTGGTTCTGTGAGTCTTAATTTCAATACCGACGTCAATTTCCCCTTGTTTGGCGATACTGTGCGACTGGCTGCCAAAGCCCATTTCGACCGCATCACGCCAACCTTCTTCCAGCGCCAGTACCACTCCAAGCACCTGTGGTGGGACAACGGCGATATGAGTAAGGAGATCCGTTCCGGCATCGAAGGCATCTTCACCATCGACAAGACCCACACCCAGTTGCGTGTGGCTGTCGAAGAGATCAAAAACTACACCTACTTCGGCATGGAGTATGCCATCGACGAAAAACATAACTTCACAGGGCTGCAGGGCGGTGTCTATCAGGAGGGTGGCAACATCAACCTCCTGACAGCCCAACTGCGTCAGAACTTCAAGTTGGGACCCTTGCATTGGGAGAACATCGTGACTTACCAGCATTCGAGCAACAAGGACGTGCTTCCCGTGCCCACTGTCAATATCTTCACCAACCTCTTTTTCAAATTCCTGGTCGTGAAGCAGTTGACCGTAGAACTGGGTGCCGATGCCACCTTCTTCACCAAATACTACGCACCCGACTATCTGCCTCAGATCGGCCAGTTTGCCGTACAGAAGAATGTCGAGTCGCGTGTGGAACTGGGCGGCTATCCTTTTGTTGACGTCTATGCCAACATGCACCTGAAGCGCACCCGTTTCTTCGTCATGATGAGTCATGTCAACAAGGGTATGGGCAACAAGATGATGTTCCTTGCGCCCCACTATCCACAAAACGGAAAAGTACTGCGTATCGGTGTTTCCTGGAATTTCTACAACTAAACCTCAATCGGGGTTGACCGACAGGAAATCCTCGCATCACCCTACCTGCCAGAGATACCGTCACTCAGCGCCAATGATTTGTTCATAACACTGTTCAAACCATTGGCGCAACTGTTTCGGATTGACCAGTATTTCGCGCAGCGCCTTGAGGTTGCGCTCGTTTTCCGACCCTTGTATCCAGAGTCGTATATATCCCGTTGCCGCATATTTGTTTTCCAGGTGCGATTTGAATCGCTTCCATTGTCCTTCGCGGTCAATGTCCGGGTAGTTGTCCAGCCCAAACTGTATCACCCGTCGGAACACCACCTCAGGGGCAAGGTCGCGGTCTGCTTCTGCCACAATCTTTCCGTAGATGCTCCGTGGGGCGTGTGAGGCAGAGGCGCGGTGATCCTCCACCGCCTCCTTCATGATTTTCAGCTGTTCGGGCGAGAACCATCGTTTCAGTCGGGCGTCCTGCATCAGTATCTTGCCACTCGTCAGATGATGCACGGCGCGAGGTCCCGACAGTCCGAGGTCGTGGTATGCCGCCACGACATACGCCATGTTGATATCCGCACCTGTAGTTTTCGCCAGCGCCAGCGACCGTCTCACCACTCTCGTGACGGCTCACCCGATAAACCAGGGGGATTAAGCATATAGCTTTGTAAGTCTGAAAAGAAAGAACTTTATATCCGTTACTCCCCTTAAAGCAGCTCTAAACGCCTTAATTTTAGCATTGAATGACTC
>NZ_NPJB01000045.1:0-75186 GCF_002251345.1 Prevotella sp. P4-119
AGGTTTTATCAGTATTGGAATGGTTTTATCTGGGAGTTTAATTCCCTTCGAGAGTATTTCCTCGCAGTCTTAGGTAGACTGATAGGAGCAGTTCTTGGTATAATAATACTTTTTCTCCTATGCTGCTTCTTTTACTATTATGGTGAAGGAGAGTGGCCTGATCTTGCTCCATTTTGGAAACTCATAACCTCTTTTTTTAATGTGTGAACCTAAATTGATTTGATAATGTATAATAACTTCGATTATGGTAATTGCGGAATTTAACATATTGGCAAGTTTCTATTGCTTCAATGAAGAGTATTTTGGTGGTATTCTTCCGATACCGCATCTAAAGGTTCGTCACGGATGGAGAACCTTGGGTTATTTCTATTATCAGATTGATGCTCCTTTCGGAATGTCAGAGACCATCGAAATTAGCGACTTCTATGATTATACGGAGTATGAGTTCCGCAACATACTTATCCACGAGATGATTCACTATTATCTCTATTATACAGGAGAGGACCCCAGATGCCGTCATGGAAAGGCCTTTAAGGCAATGGCAAAGCGCTTCAATAGGGAGTACGGCATGAATATCACGCCGACAATTGACACTTCCATGATGAAACCCAGTTGCAATGCATCAAAGGTTTCCAAGTTTTTTTTCAAGATTTTCAATTAACAATATTATATGAGACAACTGAAGATTAATAAAAGCATTACCCCTCGTTCTGAGCAGTCACTCGACAAATATCTTACCGAGATTAGTCGCGTCCCTCTGGTGTCTACTGAAGAAGAAGTATTACTTGCCCAAGCCATTCATGCGGGAGGCAAGAAAGGTGAGATGGCCAAAGACAAGCTTGTCAAAGCCAATCTGCGCTTTGTGGTATCTGTTGCGAAACAGTATCAGAACCAAGGTGTTTCCCTTACAGACCTGATTAGTGAAGGAAATATTGGACTTATAACAGCTGCTGATAAGTTTGATGAAACACGTGGTTTCAAGTTTATCTCCTATGCCATCTGGTGGATTCGTCAAAGCATCCTTCAGGCCATTGCAGAGTACAGTAATATGGTTCGCAGGCCCCAGAGCCAGATTGCTATCAGCAACAAGATCAAGAATGCCACGAATGAATTTATCCAAAAACAGCAACGTTACCCGTCTGCAGAGGAGCTGAGTGATATTATCTCTTTGGAAATTGACAAGATTGAAAAGGCCATTCAAGGTGAAGCTCATGTTGCCAGTATTGATGCTCCCATTTCTGAAGATGAGGGGACAACGGTAGCTGATATGATGTCATCCTCCTCAGAGTATGCAACTGACCGAAAGGTTGACCATGACTCTATGTGTAGCGACCTGATGCAAGTGTTGTGTACCGTCCTCAATGATAGGGAAAGAACTATTGTCATCCAAAGTTTTGGCATTGGATGTCAAGAGAGAGCACTCGATGATATTGGCTACGATATGGGACTTACCCGTGAGCGTGTCCGTCAGATCCGTGAGCGTGGTCTCGACAAGATGCGCAAAAGCAGCAAGTCAAGATTTCTTCTCAGGCACTTAGGTTGAATTGTTAGTATAAGATAATGAATAAGAAAATTCTGATTATTCCAGATGTTCATGGCCGTACTTTTTGGGAGTCGGCCTTGAAATCTGGTGACTACGAGAAAATTGTGTTTCTTGGAGACTACACTGATCCTTATGAAATGGAGGGTATTACGAATCGAGAGGCTCTTATGAACTTTAAATCCATTATAGCCATCAAGCAGCAGGACCCTGAAAAAGTCGTTTTGCTGTTGGGTAATCATGACCTTCATTACTATTCTGGGTATTATTATGAATTGGCCGGTGGCGTTAGGTATGATCCTATTTCTGCCGTTCCCCTTCAGCGCTTATTTACCAAGTACCATAGTTTCTTCCAATTAGCCTGGGAAACAGATTGGGGTGGTAAACACTATCTGTTTTCGCATGCCGGCATAACGCAGAGCTGGCTTAAGCGGAATATGGAACTGATCCGAAAACCGGATGCAAGGCACTTGAATCGCCTCCTTCGTTCCAATGAGGGCCTGGAATCTTTGGCACAAGTAGGTGAAATGCGTTGGGGTGATTATCCCAGTGGTAGTATGGTCTGGGCTGATGTTGAAGAGATGCTTGTATCGAACCCCATACCAGACATCTATCAGATAGTCGGGCATTCGATGCAATTTGACGGCCCAATCATAACTGATAAGTTTGCCTGTTTGGACTGTCGGGCAGCATTTTCACTTGACTATAAGGGTACGATTAGTCCCGTAACAGAACCTACATCATATGAAGATTGTTTTTAAATTCATAAGAAACTTCCTTTTGGGTTTTTTACTGACTTGGTATGCCATTGATATGTGGAAACTGTTCCATGGAGACCTACGTCCATTATGGCGAAAGGGTATTAATATAGAATGGCTCGTCAATACTAAACAGGGCGATTTTTCAGATTCTATCGATGAGGTGCAAAGAGACAGATGCACATATGTTGGTTTCAGGGTTACCTATACCTATAGTGAGCCTACAATTATAAGGAATGTTGAATAACAAATCATCTTCGTATTGTATTATTTGGTAATATCACGGAAAAAGCTTACTTTTGCAAAAAAAAAGAAGTATGACAACAGACAATTACCCCTCATGGGATGCAAAGGCATGGCTCGCAGAGTTTGAGCCATCCAAAATGGTACAGGGTGGAACTCGCCCAGTAAGAGCAAAGGTGTTCCAGTCAACTTTGGAAATAGTAAACAAAGGTGGTTATATGGCTCCTTCTGGCATCATTGTACGATTCGATAACCTTCATAATGGTAAAACACTACAAGACAATGTCTTTTGTGAAAAGGAAATCACTTTAAAAAATGTGGAGCGTAAATACACGACCAAATACAAGGTTGTCAATCAGGACTGTCTGGCCTATGCCAAATATCTTTTGGACAAAGATGGTTCCGATGACCTTTGTGTACTGAATATGGCCAGTGCTAAGAACCCAGGTGGTGGCGTGTATGGCGGTGCGGGAGCACAGGAAGAGTATCTTTTCCGTTGTTCTGATTACTTCCGTTTTCTGTTCCAATATGCAGATCCTGCAATGTTTGATTGCGAAAAAGAATATGGCATACCCCACAATCCACATCACTCTTATCCATTGAAGAGAAATTTTGGTGGTGTGTACTCTCATGGCGTAACCGTCTTTCGTGATACCGAAGCAAATGGCTATGCCTTGTTAGACTCACCGTGGCAGGTGAATTTTGTAGCAGTTGCTGCAAATAATATCAGGCGGTTTATGAATGGGAGGACAACTATTCCCGATAATTTTGTTCCCTCAACCCTCAACCTTATTCGTACCATCCTACGAATAGCATACAATAACGGACAGCGTAGGCTTGTTCTTGGAGCCTTTGGTTGTGGAGCATTTGCCAATCCGCCCAAACACATGGCTCAGTTGTTCAAGCAGGTCTTCGATGAGCCGGAATTCCAAGGGTTATTCCGTGAGATACATTTTGCCATCATTGAGGATCATAACTCTCACGGTCGGAACTATAATTCATTCAAAGAAGTATTTGGTTAATCCTAAAAGGACGGTGGAGTCTCAACGACTGCACCGTCCGCAGACATATAAAGGAAGGTTTAGTCTTTCCTATCCGATAAATCTGGACAACTCACAGATGAAAGGAGTAGTTACGACGTTCCCATAATAATGATAGTATGATATTCCGCTGAATATCTATTTTGTTATCAGTTCTATTTTTCCGTTGAGGAATGGCTTCCACTCTTCGGCTCCGAAATCACCCTCTACAAAAACAGTATCGCCAGGAGCAACGGTTTGGTTCCAGCGCTCCAACAGTGTCTCGTTGCGACTCGTACTCGGCTTAATCATCCTGCTCAGCTTGTCCATCGGCTCAAATGCCGGACCTGGCATGTGGTGTGTTTTCTCTTCCTCCTTACGTGGGCGTTCCATCCACGCCTTCAGCTCCGTCATACATCCTTCGAGTGAAGTATGGATGTTTTCTACCCCATAGTACTTTGCCATACGCCGCAGATGATGAATACCTGCCATGTCATTACCTTTCTCATTCTTGAACTCGGGATCAATACCGATGATTACCTTATGGCCACGCGCTAGGTTTTCTGCCATTTCCAGTCTTGTGGTGATAGCATAGTAACGCCAAGGCTTCATAGGACGGGCCTGAGGCGGGATCCAGAACAGAATCACGTCGCACATACGGAGTCCGAAGGTTTCCCAGTTTACCTGATAGGTGCCCGTTACAAAACGGTCAGTCTTACGGGGATTAAGGAGCGTTAAGTTCTCAATTCCCACCTGAGCAGCCACCTTGGGGGCTTGAGCCTGCCAAGATGGTGCGCCATTCATCGGACCAGCCAAGAAAGCTGTCCATTGTGTCTTCTCAACCATAGGGGTTGGACTTTTAATCACTTCTATCATATCATCCTATTTAGACTAGTTCCTTAACCAAAGGCATGAGATACTTCTCAATCTCATCATACTCCATCTTGTGACCTCCGGGGTAGGTATGGATGTGGTTGTAGTGTTCAGCAAAGATGGCCTTGCAGTACCCCCAGTCAGCATCCTTGTCACCAAAGAGCCCGTAGCAATTCTCACGGTCAAAGTCTGTGATGCCATCAAACTGGTGAGCATCGAGTCTGCAGTAGCCCTGAAGCATCTCAGGCGTAATCACATACTTCTGTATGCCGTCCTGACGGTTCACTACAAAGTAGTGGCTACCCAACTTCACGTCAGCATCCTTTGACATCTCAAGGGCCGGGTTAATACAGATACGCTTATACCCCTTCAGCATCTGGGCATAGTAGCCACCTTGGCTGCTGCCTATGATGAGGTCGGGCTTCTCCTTCTCGCACAGCTCCTTTAGCATTTGTAGACATTCTTCAGCGTCCACCGGACAGTCAGGCATCAGCAGTTGCCAATCCTCAGGCAGATACTGCAAGATTCCCATTGAGGTGCGGCTGTAGCCTGCAGAGGCAGAACCATGCAGATACATCAGTTTCTTTGTGTAGTGAGGCATTTCCAGCGTATTATCCTGCATCTTGAAGTCTTCATCCGTATGGATCAGGCCCTTACTGCCGTAGAAACCAACACTGTAAGAGGCCATTTGCTGAGCCATAGTCAGCACCTCCGCGACAGTCTGTTCCGTCATATCCTTCACTTTCAGCATACCCTTACTGCAGAGGGCAGCAATCAATGTGGAAGAAGTCCAGTCACCAGCACCCTCATAGTCCTTGTAGTCGGGATTCACGATGGGGTCGAGCTTAATCCACTGCCCCTCGCCTAACTTGAAGCGTAGCCCCTCAGCTCCCAGTGTCTGGATGAAGAGTTTGTCTTGATAGTCATCTGCAAACGATAAGTCCTCCACCAGTTCGACTGACATCTTTACCACATCACTCACTTCAATACATCTCAGGAAAGCCCTTTTGGCTGCTGTTCTCCTCTTCTCATCCTCAATCTTGTGTCCGTCAGAGTCGCCCTCGAAATATACCAATGTACCCTTCTCGCGGAGTTTTTCAGCCAGTATTCTGTGTCCAGCCTGTGCCACATCGAAGAAGAACACATCCGGCGTGAAGTCCATCGAGTCTACCAATGTCTCCACTTCCCCGTTCTGAGAAGAAAGATACTTTCTACAAGGACGTGCGGACATGCCCGTCCAGGGTTTGCCTGCAGTAGAGCCCTTATGTCCCATAGTAGGATTGCCCTGATCATCCAGTTTGTGCATACAGCGCAGGATGGTGGTACCACCCTTGAGAGTGTTATCCACAAATCTTACATCAGCTCCATAGGCCTTCATGTCACGTTTCATCTGATAACCCTGCGGAGAGACGTCCAGTTTGGCCACAGGGAAGGTCTTCACTCCCAGATAGGGGAGCATGGTCATCACATTGCCGCAGATGTTGCCAATTTCCATCGTCATAATCTTCTCCTCATACTTGTTGCGTTTACCCACAACAAAGCCGTTCGGATACTCCCGACGTGTGATAATGTCAAATGAGTAGTTGCCAGTACCCATGCAGGTCTTTCCCGTAGTCCCCTCTCTCAAAGAGTTTACTAAAGTCAAAATATCCTTATTCATAACAGATAATTAATTTCAAATGCAAAGATACGCAAAATATGTAGAAAAACCAATCATTTATACCTATAACCTATAGTATGATTGAAAATATTTCCGTATCTTTGCACATATTTATAAATGGAATAAGGAAACAAGTATGAATGATAACAGAACAGAAATCATCGAATTACTCCGCTCTACCAACCGTCCAGGCATCGAGGATGTTATTATATGGCTCGACACTGCACCCAGTTTCTTCGAAGCCTCAGGTGCCAGAATTCACCATGATAACGTGGTAGGTGGACTTGCTTCTCACTCATTAAAAGTGTACGAGCATGCAAGAGCTGATTGGGAAAGTCGTGACGATGCCTTCAAGACCAAATACCCCCTTGAGAGCATCATCATCTCTGCTTTGTTGCACGATGTCTGCAAGAAAGACGTTTATTATATTGATGCCGATGGTATTCCGCAATGGAATGAGGAGAACCATCGAAAAGGCCATGGCTTGCGCTCTGTCCGTCTACTTGAGGAACTCGGTTTGTCACTTACGCCCGATGAGCGTATGGCCATCTGGTGGCATATGGGGGCGGGAAACGAGATGTCTCAGCCGGATTATCCCCAAGAATATGCTATTGCGATGCAAGATCCTTTCTGCCAGCTCATCCACGAAGCCGATCACATGGCTGCCAAACAGTCTGATAAAGAGACTAAAGAGGCAAGATTTGAGAGTCTGAAGTGGGATGACAAGAGAACACTCTTCAGGTTGAAGAATGGAGGAGGACGTTTCATTTTCGGTGCTGTTCGCAGTGAGGTTTATAAACACAACCTGGAGATCTTCAAGGTCTGGAAGTTCGAAACCCCATCGGGTAAAATGATTGACCTGATTGGAAGCCGTCAACAGTTACTTGATGCCACCAAGGTTTATCGTGAAGCAGTCTCTGCAAGCGAAATACCCACCTGTTACGCTACCACCCATACAGGTTGTGCCAACGAAGACTGTCTGGTGGTCGCCAAACAACTTATCGATCATGGGTTAAATCCAGCCGTCCTGAATCTGGCCGATGCCTATCATGCCTGTGGTATGTATAACAGCGGTTCCGGGGCACAGGAGGAGAGCCTTTGTAGGGCTTCTACACTCTCACTGACCTTATACCAATATTATAATAAGATGTGGGCAGGGAAGGCAGGTGTTCCTCTGCGTCCCGTTAGTGCCTATCCAATGGACATCCATTTTGGTGGCATCTACTCACCCGGCGTTACCGTGTTCCGTGACAATCAAGATACTGGTTTTGCCCTTCGTGAAGAACCCTATCAGACATCCATCATCTCTTTGGCTGCGCTCAACTTCCGTTCTGGGCACAAGACCAACAATCTGGAGTATCGTGCCGATGATGGAGGCTTTACCCCGGAAGGTGAACAAGTCATGCATGACAAGATTCGAACGATATATCGTATCGCCTTGCTCAATGGCCATGACTCCCTCGTTCTGGGCGCTTTCGGATGTGGCGTGTTCCAACTTAAACCCGAACTCGTTGCCAAATACTTCAAACAGGTGCTCGATGAGGACGAGTTCCGTGGCAAGTTCCACACCATTGTCTTTGCGATGCTGGAGGGTAAGGCCACACCTCGTAAGAAGGTTGAGGAAGAGGGCGACTTTGCTCCTTTCTACCAGCAATTCGGAAGATTTTAATGTCATCAATAATCAAAAATAATTATGGAAATTTATTATCACGGCACATCAAAAAAATTCCCTGCATTTGATATGGCCCATGCTCTCGAAGGAGATGGTAAGATTAAGATGGGGGCAGGCTTCTATCTGACAACAGGCTATAAGCGTGCAGCTCACTATTCTTGTAAGAGCCCAGGTTCAACGGAGTTCTATGTATATACCGTCGAGATACCTGATCTTACACCTGAGAATCATATTGAGTTTAAAGAACCGGTCAATCCTGTTATTATCAGGCGTGCAGAAGAAAAACTTGGAGAGACTATACCTCTGGAAGAGACTACCGACGGTAAGTTCTTCCGTAAGTACATTGCCATGAAGCTCGCTGGTAAGACTGGGAATAAGAAACTGACACCAGAAGATGAGATGGCTGCAGCTGACTTTTTAATCAGTATAGGTGTTATATATAATAAAGTCCCCTTTATATGGACCAAACCCGTTGTCCATTATGATGTCATCGTCATGAAGCCAGATGTCATGCGAATCTTGAAAATTGAGCAAGTAGAACTGGCTCCTCCAAGAAAGAACGCAAAGCCCGAACTTGTTGAAGGCTCGCAAAGAGAAATCCCATTAGACAGTTTAAAATAAGATGTATATGAGTTTACACGATCAAATTAAGGAATATTATCCCCAATACAGTGATATTCAGCGCTATCCAGCTGATAAGTGTGCATGCATTCGCAAGACAACAGAAGAATGGGGAATCTTAGGCAATTTTTTTCATGCCCCTATCGTCGTTGAAGGTGTGATGATTGACTGTACAGAGCGTCTTTTTCATCTGATGAAGTTCAAGGTTGGTAGTGAAGAAGGAGTCAAGAGCGAATACGCTGTTAAGCGTGGCATGAATATCAAAATGCATATGAAGCCCATATACAAATCTCATCCCGAGTGGTTAAGAGAGGACTGGGGTTCGTTAGTGGTTGATGCCATGAGGTTCTGTCTTCAAACCAAATATGAGCAATGCGAGGCATTTCGCAACGAACTTGAGCGAAGTAAAGGCCTGTTTATCGTAGAGGACGAAACAAAACGCAATGAAAGGAAAAAGAAGGATGCCGACTCTTGGGGCACAAATCTTGTTGGTCTTGAATACGTGGGCCCAAATCTCTTAGGACGGCTCCTGATGGAACTTCGCGATAATGGGAAGTTAGAATACAAACTTCCCGATGATGTTTTTACGTTCCTTCAGTATCTGAAGACAAAGTAGTTGATTGATTAAGATACCCAACCTCGAAACGACGGCTGATATCGAAATATACCTTTTCAATACGGCCGTCGAAGTCTTCCAACTCTAGGCAATCAATACCATTTTTTACACTTTGTTTGACGAGTTGTAAAACACTGAGTCTGACAACCCGCTGAATATACTCATACTCTTGGTGAACATCTATCACGCACAACGCAGTTTCTGGCGTTTTTCCATCGCCAGTACTATCTATGGCCTCTAAGAGTAACTTCTCTTGAGATGATACGCAAAAATAAGGACTATCATCCACATCTTCCAACAAAGAATCAATATTATTAAAAGTCCTTATATATTTGCTTACATCAGGTATTTCACAATCCTCAAAGTTGGGATTCTCAATACCAATCTCTAGATTTCGTTCCTCCCAATAATCCATAGATAGTTCATCTGGGATCTTTCCATTAGCATACTCTTTTGTGAAGGTATAGCCATAGAGGAAAGCTCTCATCGTTTCAATATCAATATTCTCTGGAGCGGTCTCCATCCTTGCCTTAATGTCCTCATCATACATTTCCTTATATTCAGGGTAGTTTACTCTTTTAAAATTCGTTTTCATTTCTACTATTATTTATTTATTCTTCAGTTTGGGACAATTCCAAAAGGCCTGTTGGGTTAAGCCTGTTACTCCGCCTTGAAAATCAACTTGATTGAGATTCGTATCAGAGGCGAAAGTATCAAAACCTGTTAGTATGGATAGACGGGTCTGTCATCTGTGTTGAGTGTGAAAGACTCGATATAGACCAGGCTCCCAAATATTTCCTCTGGTTCCTCTTCTTGATTAGGCTGTTTACCAACGACCTTTTTGCTGCCAGTATATTCTCCTGTATCGTGATCAACAATACACCACTGCCCGTTTATAAACTCTAAATGTTTGTTCATATAATCTTCTTTTTGGCTGCAAAATTAGTGTTTTCTTTGATTGCCATTCTTTCGTTTATACGTATATCTCAAAAGCCTATATGAAAGGAAATTCCGAACTTTGCGCCGTGAAACAAAAATCATATTAGCATGACAGCAAAACAGACCAACAAAATTACACCCAAAGCTCGGGGCGGCAAGAAGCTCATGAGCGAGTTACTGACAGACACCCGTAAGTACATTGAACAGGCAGAACATGCAGACGTAGAGTCCCTGCGTCAGTTCCTGCTCACCAACCCGGAACGTCCCCTCATCGCGATGGGACATGGTGGCGCCCACTCCTCGGCTTCGTATGCAGCTCTGCTCTACGGAACCAACTGTAGCCTGGGCCGTGTTGTGACTCCGTATCAGGCCAACTCTTTCTCTGACGAAACCCTCCGTAACTCGAAACTCCTGCTTGTCAGCACATCGCTGAAGAATCAGGACGCCGTGTACATCGCTGACCGCATGATTCGGGTGAATCCACAACACAGTTGTGCCCTCACCATGTCCCACGACGAGAATGCCGTCATGAAGCGTATGCAGAAGACCAATCCCAACAGTGTCATCCGTCATACTGTCGAGCACTCCAACGGATTCATTAGCGTCAATGGAACCTTCGCGTACTTCTCTTTATTATATAAAGCCTTCACTGGTGATGCCGACTTCTCACGTAAGCTGGCCCTCTCGTCAGAGTCTGCCGACAATTACGCATATCGCTGCGTCGATGGAATCACGACTCCGCCAGACCTTAGCTCCATCTCGCAATTCACCGTACTGTACGGATCATACGGAGAACCCGTAGCCCACAAGATGGAGAGTAATATGACCGAAGCCGGTCTGGCCTCTTGCGTCATCTCTGACTTCCGCGACGAGTGTCACGGACGTTTCCTTGCACTCTCCAACTTCATCAGCAGTCCCAAACACCCACAGACCGACTGCGCACTGGTGCTGTTAGTCACTCCTCGCGAAGAAGCTGTATGCCGTAATCTGCTTGATCGACTGCCAGGTCATCTGCCCGTCATCATCATCCGTACTGACATCGACTCGCCATTAGGCTCCATTGACCTGCTGTACAAGATGAGCATATTCACCAGCGACTTCGGCGAGAAGTACCGTCATTCCAACCCCAACGATCCCAACAACCTGGGCGGTTTCAGTAAAGGAGCCTTCCGCGACCTCGTCAGCTTTCAGGAAGATTTTAGCTTGTACGGTCCTCTCAACTTCACAGCTGCACCTGTGCCATATACGGACAGACTTCAGCTGAAGACCAAAACCAACAGTGTCGATGTCCTCGGATATCACTTCTCCGACATTGAAGTGCCGTATTTGTTGGCAGCATTCGATGACAGTCGTGATGCGCTGAAGACGCAGCAGACCATTCTCAACCCTGAAAAGGGATATCTGAACAATCCCCAGCGTATCCGTCGTGACTTCCTCGAAGACCGTTTCCACGCGAAATGCCGAAGGGCATTGGAATTCGAGAAACCCAACTGTCTCTGGTGTGTTGAGTGGAAGAAATATCTTCAGGGAGAGCCTGCAGATATCGACATTCTTAACGATGCGTATATCAACTGGCTGGGTGGCACTCTGCACTTCACACACCGTACTGATGGTACGATATATTTCACATCTATCAAACTTGAAAAACCCACGACGTTGCCAACCCAAGGCCTCATAGGTGGTATTGTTGGAGATATTCTCGGGTCGAGATACGAGTTAGAGAAGGATAAACAGAAAGTGAAGTCACTTGCTGGCAAACCCCATCTGAAGCCTTCTGTCACCATGACGTACACTGATGACACTGTGCTCTCTCTGGCCATCGCCAAGTGGCTCGCTGATGACCCCACACATGACAAACAGACGCTTATTGACCTCTTCAAACATTTCGCTCGTCGTTACATGCCATACTCCTTCGGGAAGAACTTCCGTGCTTGGGTTCGCTCTGACAGCCGTGAACCTTATGGTGCCAATACCAACGGCAGTGCCATGCGTGTTGCTCCCGTAGCCTGGTACGCCCAGTCGCTTGACGAGTGTCTGGCTTTGGCGAAGACCACTGCAGAAGTTACTCATAACTCCGATGAGGGCATCCGTGGTGCCCAGGCCATTGCTGCTGCCATCTTCTTGAACCGAACTGGTCACTCGAAATCCGACATTAAGTCGTACATTGAGCAGATCTTCGGGTATAATCTCAACCGAACCACTGATGAGATACGCCCCTCATACGCCTTCGAGACTGCCTGTGACAAGAGCGTGCCCGAATCCATCATCTGTTTCCTCGAATCAGAATCGTTCGAAGATGCTGTCATCCATGCCATCTCCCTCGGGGGCGATACCGATACCATGGGCTGCATGGCTGGCAACATCGCTGCTGCCTCGATGGATGTTCCCGCAGAACTCGCTACCTTCGCATACGAGAAACTCCCGCTCGAACTGCGGGAGATTCTCGACAGGTGTAATTGCCAGATATACGTATAAGTTCGAAGCCTGTTAGAATATCTTTTCTTACCTTTGCCCCCAGATTATTAATTCTTTCTGTATTATATGAACAAGGTAGATGAAATGAACGGGCTGACATGCCTTGGTGCGGGCACTTTCCCGCTTGACAATCTGTTGATGAAACATTCTGATGGTAGCGTGGAGACCATCTACCAGCATGTGGGTGGTACTGCCGGTAATGTGATGTCTATCCTCGCATGGATGGGCTGGCACACACTGCCTGCCGCCCGTCTTGATGATTCAGAGGTGGGCCTGCAACTTAAGGCCGACTTGGAGAGTTACGGATGTGATACTCGTTGTCTCACCAATACTCCAGACGGTGGCACCACCATCCTCGACATCATCCACAAGACAGGACGAGACGGTAAGTCTAAGACCGCCTACATGGCTCACTCTCCCCGTGGAGGACGCTTCGTCAACCACCGCTTCTGGACGTTGAAACAGGCTCAGGCTCTCTTCGACTCGCTCGATAAGATGCCGGACATCTTTTTCTTTGACCGTTGTGCTCCAGGCAATATTCTGTTGGCAGAACTGTTCCACGAGCGTGGCGTGCTGGTGTATTATGAGCCTAATGAGCCCATTGACCGCAACTTCCTACGTGCTGTTGCTGCCAGCGACATCGTGAAGTTCTCCAACGAGAAGCATTCTGATGTCTCTTTCACAGATGAGTATACAGACAAACTCTTCATCCAGACGATGAACGAGAAGGGACTTCGTTTTAAGCTTCGCTCTGACGAGTGGATAATGGTTCTTCCTGAATACAATCCGCATTTTGTGGACGGTGAAGGTGCTGGTGACTGGACAACCTCTGCTTTCATCAACGAAATGGGACACCATCACATGCTCAGCTTCGACAAGATTCACCAGCCAAACGTCTACCATTGTCTGGAGGAGGCGCAGCGGGTGGCCTCGAAAAGTGTTTCATATATGGGTGCTAAGGGGTTAATTCATCATTAGTCCCTTACTACACCATGTCAAATATGCAGATTTTCCCCTTTTTCGTGTTGTAGTATGAATAAAAATTTGTATTTTTGCGCAAAATAACTAAATATACCGAGTATGAAGATAATATATAGTCCTTTTTACAGTGGGAGTTATTATATGGACATGCAAGCCAAACAGGTTGCGCTTGATGTTCAGGTGTTGGAAACCCAAGGTCTTCTTTCTCAACTTGCACTACATGCAGGTATTCATCAGCAGATACCTTCTTTCCCGGAAAGGCTTACCTCTTATCATAAGGCCTTGCTGGAGTATGACAGCAGTAAAAAGGATAATATTTTCCATCGAAGCATCAAGATTGACAGCATGAGTGTTGCTAAGACATTACTTCGATGGAGAGACAGTCTGGCACTATGTGGGTGGAACAAACAAATAACATTGCAGGAGTGCAGCCGTCTCAACACTCTGGCTGAGATTGATGGTTATTTCAGAGACGAAGGTGTTGCCTCTTTATTATCTAAGCTCTTAGGCCGAATCCAATTGATGGAGTCAGGCGAAGTTAAGGTTCCGCAAACCTATACAAATCTGATTATTGAGATTCCTTGCCAGCTGGATCTGCTGCCAGATTTCATTAAACCATTGTTCAAGTCTCTGCAAAACCTTGGCACGGTGATTGAAGAAAGGACAGATGATGTGAAGATTGTACCTGATACCATCACGGAGATACATTTCTCCCAGCAATGGAAAGCAGAAGCTTGGTTGACTCAACAGAAGGCAGATGCATATAATGTGTGGATTAATACAAACAACAAGCGCCTTGACAACTGGTTCCACATGTCAGGTAATCCTGTTTGCGGTAGTGAAATGATGGAAACGAACCCACAGATTACGCAGATGTTTCTGCTTGCTATTCAACTTTTCCAACGTCCATTAAACGTAAACACGCTCCTACAATACCTGTTTCTCCCTGAATGTCCTTTGGATAGACTGCTATGCAGAGAATTGGCAAGGAACATAGTGCGAGAGGGTGGTTTTTGTAATGAGAAGGTCCAGGAGTGCATCAACACCTATATTGAGAGCGAGTTTAAGACTGATGGTGACGAAACGCCTCAAGAGAGTACCAAAGAACAGCGTGAGGAGAACTATATCAAGTATCTTCCATTTGATTTGAGGAAAGATGAAAGTGCATTACCTTTAGCAGAGGAATCCGATTCCGTTAATGTAAGGGCACTGTCAAAGTTCCTGTCTTCTATTAGTTCATTCGCATCGAACAAGGCAGTAAAGATTACGGCCGTGCAACCATATGATGCCAGAATTGCGCAGTTAAGGAATGTTGCCGAGATGACAGATGCATTGTTAGATCAGATAGACGCACTGGTTGAAGGAGAACTGTCCTTCACGATGTTAAGCCAGTGGGCGCAGTCGCTTTATGAGGATGGTGACTTTACGCTCTATCATGCCCAAGTAAGCAATAGAAATGTAATTAATCGACCGTCAAATATGATTGATAAGGCAGAGAAGACTATTTGGTGTGATTTCTATGGTGACACCTCTAGTGCGCTTTCAACCGACTTCCTTTCAAATTTCGAGATGGAACAACTAGAGAAAAGCGGGGTCTTGTTCTGGAACAAGCAACATGAGAGCGATTTCATTCATTTGATGGCTGCTAGACCTATTTGCAAGACAACGGGAGAATTGACTGTTATCACATGTGAACAGCAGGGTGACACTAAGCTTCCTATGCATCCATTGTATCTCCAATTGCCATTCATCACCAAGAAAGAAGACGGAGATGCCCTTTATAACATGATGGCTTCAAGGGAGATTGAGGCTGTTGATAACCATCGCCTATCTGACAATGACGAGATTCGCTTTGATGCCGAGAAGCATCCTGTTACTTGGAGATCCGTAGAGAGCTATTCTGCATTGGAGAAGCTCTTGCAGAATCCTTTTGACTATTTCATGAACTATACTCTTCAGTTTACGGATGTCAGTGAGACTGATATCAAACTGTTCTTAACGTATGGTAATGTTGCTCATGAAGTCGTCGAGAATCTTTTCACTGCGGAAAGGGGTGGTATGCCTTTGGCTGACTTTGTCATCAGCCAATATGAACAGGCCTTCCGTAGAGCCATTGTCAGGAAAGGAGCTTTACTACTCCTGCCAGAGTATCATTTGGATATGGAGCGTCTGAAGTACAAACTTAGGGAGTGTGTCAGCAAATTGGCTACCATTATACAAGAGAATGGTCTTACAGTCATGCAGTGTGAGCAGAAGGAAGAACAGGATTTGGGCTTCAGAGACGGTATTATCCTTCAGGGATACATAGACATGCTTCTGCGCGACAAAGCAGGCAATGATGTTGTCTTCGACCTGAAATGGGTTGCCAAGAAAGACAAATTCAAAAACATCCTGATGAAAAACCGTGCCCTCCAGCTCTCTATCTATAAAGCTATGCTGATGAATCACGAAGATCATCCGCAGTCAGTGCGTACAGCATACTTTGTTATGCCGTATGGCAAGCTTTTCAGTACAGATGAGTTCTATGGCGAGAATTGTGAACTAATCACCCCGGATATTCAGGCTGATGTGATGACACAGCTACGTAATGGCTACGAGGAGAGAGTTAAGGAAATTAGTGAAGGCAGAATCGAGACCGCTGATAACAAGCCCATCCGTGAGATTGAATATGCCCAAGCTGGGAATGTGTATCCTTTAGAGGATGACGGCAAGAAGAAAGATCCTAAAAAGGCAGAGAACCTGTATTCAGATTATAAGTGTTTCACCATCTAAGACGCAAGATTATTATGACAAAGACATTCATCAGTGCTGGAGCAGGATCTGGCAAGACATACAGAATCACAACTGACGTGGCGAAGATGGTATTCGACCACAAGCTCAATCCTGAGCAGGTTATCATGACAACCTTTACCAAGGCGGCAGCTCAGGAGTTACGCGAAAAAGCCAAGAAGGAACTGGTAAATCTTGGTAAGCATCGTGAAGCCCAGCAGATGGAACATGCTCTTATCGGAACGGTTCACTCTGTGGCCAACACCTTCCTGACCAAGTATTGGTATTTGTTGGGCATCATGCCAGATGCTGCAGCTATGGAAGAGAATGAGCTCCAGTTATATCGTGACCATTCGCTACGTGGATTGCTTGAGCAAAAAGACCGTACTTTCCTGTTCAAGTATGCAGAGAAGTATAATGTCATTTATGATTCAAAAGAGCGTAAATCCGGCATCAATTATGAGTTTTGGAAGGCAGACCTCTGCAAAGTCCTCGACTTCATGCAGTGGTACGGCATCAACGAAGAGCAGTTGAGCAACAGTCTAAAAATCACAGAGAGTTTTATCACTTGCCTTGATGAGCCAAAGGATGACACCTCTTTGATGGAGTATGCCAAGGCCGTCATCATGGAACTTGAAGATGTACTGAGTGCCATGAGGCAGGGAGCGAAAGTGAAAGCAGAACAGGAACGAATCAGTTACTACAAGAATCGCAACCTTACAGCTGATGAGTTATCCGACTTAGAATCCATTGCGAAGGGACGTTGCAAGGATTCAGAAAACACAAGGCGCTTCTCTGAGAGTCTGGCTGGAGCAACCATCTTTACAGCAGAATCAGCCAAGCATCAAAGAGAATATGCCTCGCTGATATTCCGTCTGGCCAGTCGCTGGCAGAAAGAGTATCGTCAATACAAGGATGAGCATCACCTAATAGACTTCAATGATATGGAAATGATGTTCTTGCACTTGCTTGACATTAAGGAAGTGCAGCAGGACATCACATCTCGCTATACTCATCTCTTTGTCGACGAGTTCCAAGATTCCAATCCCATGCAGGTTCGTATTTTCCAAAAGCTTTCCAGTCTGCTCAACACCTGTTATGTAGGCGACAAGAAACAAGCCATTTATGGTTTCCGCGGTTCCGACACAGAACTGACTGCAGCTGTCGCAGACAGCATTAATAACACGGAACACCTGAAACACTCTTATCGTTCTGTGGAGCCGCTTGTCAGCTTCTCAAATACCATTTTCTCTCAGGTATTCAGCCAGATGACAGACGAAGAAGTCAAACTTTCCATGCCTGAGAAAAACGGGAATTACACTCCAGTCGAGAATCCGCTTCGTCTGTGGCCCAATACGGGGGACAAAGCACTGGCTCTCCAGATTCAGCAACTGATTCTGCGAGAGAAAATCGATCCCAAGGATATTGCCGTACTTGCTCGTGCTAATGCAGACCTGGACCGATTGGCAGATGAATTACGAGCATTGAAGGTACCTGTATGTCGTGAGTCTAATGATATTAAGGAGTCACGTTCGGGTCGTTTAATGAAAGCCCTTCTAACGCTGGTCAACACCCCGTCCAATCAGTTGGCTCGTGCCGAAGTTGCTTATCTCACAGAGCCTGGTTATCATGTTACCAAGATTATTGAAGACCGTCTTGACTATCTTGCTGAGGAAGATAATACCCCTTCTGGCTATCTGAAAGATCTTCCCATCATAAGCCGTCTTACCCAGCTTCGTAGTTTCCGTTCCAATGAGAACGAAGAGTTTTCCACCAATCTCCTTGGCTATCAGAGCATAAGCTCATTAGTCGAGAGTCTTGTCATAGAGTTAGACCTTTATTCTTTGGTTCAAAGCTGGGAGAATGCCCAAGCAGAAGAAACAAATCTTCAGGTATTGATAGACTTGGCACGAAAATATGAGGACTATGCCACCAAACTGGCACAACCCGCAACAGTCGCTGGATTCATCGAATTCTTCACAGGCCAGAAGCAGGATGGTGCCGCGAATGAAGATGGCGTTCGTCTTTACACCTATCACAAATCCAAGGGTTTGGAATGGAAAGTTGTTATCATGTTGTCACTTGATAATGATGCCTCAGATGCCACCAAGATTGCCACACGTAGTATGCTTGGCTGTCATCATCACCGTGAGCAACTGCCCACGGCAGAAAATCCGAATCCACCCATGACCATTTCGTTGGTTCGCAACATCTATGGCAGTTCTGATGCAGCTAAAGCGGCAGTTACATCCAGACTTCAGCAGCATCCACTTTGGGAAACCGTTTCTGAGCACGAGATTGGTGAAAACGCAAGACTGTTGTATGTCGGAGTGACTCGTGCCCGTGAAATCCTGATTCTCGCCCCCAAAGAGAAGGATGGTGCTGTCAGCCTTAGTTGGTTCCGTTCTGTTGGAGTTAATAATATCAACCAACTGCTTGATGGAAATGAATATCAGGACTTCTTGGGAATCGGCATGCCGTTACATGTTGAGCGTACTGACATGGACAACCAATTAGATTGGCCAGAACAGTCAATGAACCGAGTCCATAATGTAGCAGCAAGCTTTTCGCCACTCGATGATATGCTATTTGTTTCTCCCTCTAAAGCGGGAGATTCTCCACATGACATCGTGCCCATCAATGACAAGGAGAGCAGAATGCAAGTGCGTAACAAACCGAGTGAAGAAGCACTTATGGGTGATTTTATCCATCAGGTGTTTTGCTGTTGTGACGATGGAATAGACATAGATCAGATAGTCAAGCTACGCAACAGTTATGGCTTTACGGACAAGAATGTGCCTGAGCCTAACCGGCTTTTGGATTCGTGGAAATATCTTGTTGACACACTCGAAGCACGTTATGGCAAGGCCATTAAGCGTCATCACGAGAAGCCTTTCCGCCATCTGGATGACGGCGGCCACATCGTCAGTGGCTACATTGACCTCATATGGGAAACGGAAGATGCCTACGTCGTAGTGGACTATAAGACCTGTCCAGGAAACTATAGTCTCGTATTCAACCCTGTCAGCGAGCATTATGCAGGTCGTCATGGAGACCAACTCGATTGTTACCAAAGAGCACTCGAAGCCGAAGGCAAGAAAAAGGTCAAGGCTCGCATCATCTTTTACCCCATTACCCGATTTGTAGTTGAAGTAAAGTAGAATAATGAATATCAAAGTAATAAATAACATGAGTAGTGAACGTATAATTTTCAAATTTAAGCCTAGTATAGATATTGAAAACGAATATGCATCAAGTGAGCAATTTATAAGTGCATACTTTGAAGGTATCCGTATGTTACTGGGTGAGAACAGATTAAGTTTTGATGTGAACAACCCGGAAGATGCGCTATCTGTATCATATAATGGGGAGTATTGGCAAGTAACGAGTTTATATTCTTCTGGAGACGCCTGGGGTAATACCGTAGAGTTAACTATTAACAAAATGGATGAAGAACAAAAGTTAAGCGTATCAACTGATATGATTGGTGATGAGGATGCATGGAAACTATTGAAAGTTGTTTTTGAAAAAACCGGCTACGAAGACTATAAAGATGTCTACGACTTCTACGGGTATGAACTATCTTAAAAAAAGGTATGGACAAAAGGATACGAATATGAGAGTAACAGATAAACATGTATGTTTTTGGAACGAGTGGCCAAGTAACTGGCATCCGGCAGAGTTCGATCTTGAAGTAAATGGCACATTATGTCATTTCTACAACACCGAACAGTATTTTATGTATATGAAGGCCATTATCTTTGGAGATGAAGAGATTGCTAATCAGATCCTGCAGGATGGCAGCCCAAAGAAGGTAAAGGCATTTGGCCGCAAGGTTCAAAATTTCGACGAGAAGATATGGGAGGAGAAGCGTTATCAGATCATGCTCGATGCCAACATAGCGAAGTTTGGTCAGAATGAGGATTTGAAGCAGCTCCTTCTTTCTCCTGAATATGAAGGACATGGTTTTGTAGAAGCCTCTCCATACGATAAAGTTTGGGGCGTCCGCATGTATGAGAGCAACCCGGATATTGATGACGAGACCAAATGGAGGGGACTTAATCTCCTTGGCAAAGTACTTGATGAAACCCGCAAAGTACTGAAGAAATAGGAATCCCGTAGATTTATTAAGGATGAAGTGATAATATAACGACCAATAATGATAGCAATAATAAACCGGAGGGTTAAGAGAATAGAGAAGCACCTTGATATCAAAATTGTATATCAGGGAGAGAAGAACCAACTGAGTTAGACTATGGTCACCACCTATATGGTTGTATAAGAGTAACAAACGAAAACCACAATCCGATTCAGACCTCCATTCTGCATTACCAGAACTTCATCTTCCCTATGGGGTTCGGAAGCTATTCGATGTATTGGTGTTCTACGACATCTTATACATTCTCCGGCATTTCAAATTTACATTGATTGATAGTTTTGTAATCCTTTCCATCTCAGCATGTACGAATACTGATAAAGTGCTGTTGCGATTGGTTGGAGATAATACCCCTTAAAGTGTCCATTGCAATTGACACCAGAGTTAACAATCCGATCCAAGACCTCTCGTGTCATACCTCGGAAACTGATTTGGAAATCGTTTTTCTCGACCTTCATGTTGACAAGTATCGCGGGAAGCGCACTGACAGAGATAATAGCGTTGGGATTATGCTCTTCTGCCAGTTTGAGTAGACATTTGAAGATCTGCTGTTTGGCCTGAAACATACGGTTTACCTGTTTCATTGAGAAATTGATGCTGTGATTACAATGGTTGACATGTGCATTGACCATATTAGCAGCACAGAGGAAATGGAATATGTCAGCATGTGATTTCGGCTCATCTCCAAGCACATTAAGTGCATCCTCAAGGAGTGTCCTTGTTATCTTCTGATACCAAGGTAGTCCTTGCTTGACGTTGGTGCTTTTCTTTTTCCTCTTCTCTTTGAGTGCTTTCTTTTGCTCTTTCATGTGGGAGCCGTAGAGTGGGGGATTGGTGGCCACACGCTCAATTCTATCAAAATGCCAGTCGAGGTGTTCATTGTATAGCAAGCTGACAAGAGTAAGCATACGCTTTTCTATGAGTCTTCTCTCCATAGTTTCCATCGGTAAACTCATCATCCAGGCTCTGGCAGACAATATGCGTGTACACCCAGAATCGTAGCCAATGGTATTGCCATCCTTCTCAAAGTCTTGATTGAAGAAGTATATAATGGTCAGACTCTTGCAGCATCCATCCAGCCTGTGAGCTATTTCCATAGCCTCCCGCTTACTGAAAGCATACATCAACCATTCGTTACGATTGGCATCTGCAGCAAGAACTGAGATGGCACCATCCTCTTTCGTTTTGACGCTTACTAACAGTTGCAGATCCGGCCGATGTAACTCCAAAAGCCTCAGAAGGATGTATCGTGCCAACAGATTGTTGATGTATGCAGAACGATTAGTATATAGGCCTGCATAATCATCTCTCTCAAACATGTCAATTATCTGTTGGAAATAGTCTTCATGGTCGGAATAGATGGTCTTGATATTCTGATGATTCATAACGACTTTAAACTTGTTATACCCCATCAGCAAATTCGTCCATTTGTCTTTTAGCGAAACGACAGTCAGCGAGGCGTCATAAACATCATGACCAATACAGTTGTAGTCGTATGCTATTTCATAGTGGTAAGTATTTTCTCCAACAACTACTTCTCCTGACCGAGGCTGTTTGTCGTTCACCATACCAATAGCTTCAAATATGTCAAATGGAACCAAACTTCGCTCCAGCTTTTCCATCATGGTTTTGCGTTTTGCATGTCCACTTAACCACTCATCATAATTATAAACGTATTTATCCATATCATTTCGTTTTGCCTTTCAGGAGTGTATGGCTCCCTCAAAATTATACATTGTGAACGCTTTGGAGAAGAAAAACGTTCCTGTCCATAACCAGATAATCGACGGAGTGGTTTGGATTCTTTGGTGTCTATTTTATAAGAACAATCGGTGCAACAATTGCATAGACTCAGCCCTACCTGCATTTCTGCTCGGCTCCCGGTGTAAGCCTGGGATATGAAAGGGTTTTCTTGTGGCTCCACCAGCCGCGTGCGGCTTGGCTGTACGATTTCCTCTGCACATATATGGAACCTGCATATTGCCATTTGCACCATGCTCCTTCGAAGTACGACTATGCTACGGCAACCGATTGTATAAAAAAAGGCTCATCACCCAACACGGATGGTGTGCCTTTGCTTTAATGGATATGAGTTACTTGACAGCTTCCTTTCTGTCCTTGTTCAACTTCTCCACAATCTCCTGAGGGCTCTTCTTCTTTTGGACAACAGAATCAAGAGAGATTATAACATCACGATATTTCGGGTCGGACATCAGAACTGGCTTGATGATGCCATATTCAATGACATGAGATTCCAAATCATCGTATTCTACGCACTTGACAATAGCGAACAAAATTGCACAGAAACACGATACGTAACTTGCATATTTCCACAGGGTTGAAGTCATGTCTTCATAGACTTTCCGTATTCTGACCTTCCATTTTGAAGAACTTCCTGAAGGAGGTGTTGATTCTGAGCTTGACGATGGCGTGTCATTCGTCTTTGCTTTCACCTTCTCATCGGCAAACTCCTCGGCTTTAGAAACCAGTCGCTTACAGACTTCATCAAAGATAACGTCCTGATTGTCTATGTGTAACTGCTTACAAGAGTAAGGGTCGATTTCAACCTTGTGCTGTACACGAGGCATGGCTTTCTGGATGAACGCTGCCATCGAAGTAACCAAATCCTCCTTGCGTATGAGTTCTGAGAAGGATAATGGCTGAATCTGATTCTCTGACGAAGGAAGAGGCATTGCAGAAGGCTGCCTACCATTAGTCATAGACTTGGCAAAGGATGGAGTTGACGTCTCTGTTATTGTCAGAACACCTCTGTCATCAACTGAGTAAGTCAACCCAAGCACCTCTGCCATTGCTTCCAACAATACCAGTTCCTGATTGTGCTGCTGGAAATTCTTATTCCACTGAGCAGCCTCGACATTTGTTTTATCTGTTTTTGCCATAAGCTTATCGTCTTGGTTTATATCCTATCTTCGGTTTAGATGCGGTAACTTGGTGATTATTCAGGAAACGGTACTTGTACTTTTCCTTATCGTCATCATCAAGGTCACGCCAGCCTTTATCGTTTCCTCCGCCACCTCCACCAGAGCCGACAGCCATTTGAGGACTGTAAGGTTGGAGCAACACTGTGAGCAACAGATCAAGTGCTATGTAACTGAACTTGCCATCATCCGAAGGTGTATGGAACTCCTCGGTGTTGAACTTCTGAAGATCAACAGAACTCAGCAATGATGGTATCGAGGGATAGTTGAACTTGGGTAGTTTGTTGCTAGGGAATGAGGTTTCCCAATCTGGGTATTTCTTCTCGCAACGATACCACGCATCCAGATAGTTGATGTCATACAGACGTTCACGATAGTTGTTGTAGAATTGTTCCACGCTGTTGTGCGTCTGCTGATAGTAGTCACCAAACTTTTCTGTGAGTTTAGGGAGCGTAAGCGACCTGTCTAACTGGCTACCTGAGAATGACAACTTGCCATCAGAGAATGAGATTCCCATCACCTTACCAGTGGCATTGTTGTATCGGAACTTCATCGCAATACCTTCGGCTTTCAACTTGTCATTGAACTCCTCCCAGTTCTTGGCTTCATCCTTACACTTGACCACTTTGTCATAGATGGCATACTTGGCTTTGTCCTTACCTCGAAGGCGGTCTCTGTTGACCGACTCCTTACCAGAAGAGATATAGAAACCATACTTTTTTGTGAGGTACAGACAAGCCTTTCTGCTGCGCTCTCGTTCATTACTGTCATCAATGACCTCGCCTTTGCGATTCACTCTGGAGAACATGAAATGAAGGTGTGGATGCTTCTTGTCATGATGGCGAGTTGCAAAGTATTCTGTGTCCTCGATGCCCATTAACTTCATGTACTCCCTCATGACTTTCAGCATAAGTTCGTCTGTCAGACGTGTGCCATCCCTTGCGTGCCATGAAAGAGAGATGTGCTTCAGCGGATCCCTCAGTTGATGGTCACCTCGAAGCGAATAAGCCTCGAATAACCGGGCAACAGTTCTGAAGTCCTCTGTGTCTGTGAGTAGAATGCCATCACTGGCACATAGAATCTTCGCTTTCTTGTCCGGCTCGTCTCGTCCCAGGGCGTAGGCTACCATATCTGCGAAGTCTGCGCCACTTGTTATGTTAGCAACCATTGTTGTTCGTTTTGTTAGTTATTTCTGTTAGTCCTCATCAGGATTCTTGTAAATGATAGTTGGACGCATCAAGTCACCACCTCTGACCATTCGGGCTATAACTTCCTTGATGGATAGAAGCACGTCTTTAGCCAGTTGCTCCAAGCCGAAAATTCCTGCTGCATTTGCCTTGTGTGCAATCTGATTTACGTTACCACCCATCTTAGCAAGGTCACCCACCATGTCAATCTGGTCTTCACGCATGTGAGCTTGAACGACTTTTACAAGAGGTGCATCATGCAGGTAGTGCTGAACAGTCTGGTTTGCCTGCTGTGCTTGATAGACAAGAGTATTGTGATCAATTTCGTTGTACCCTACATGGTAGTGATATGAATGCTTTTCCTCTGCTGAAAGGCGAGGTCTTCCTCCCTTTCGTTTCTCATCTGGATTCTTTATCTTACCCATAGATGTCTTATCTAATGATGTATAATTGTCACGCTCGATAGGTGGAACATTCCACAAACCTATAGCAGAAACTGCAATACAATAAAGGCTTTCATCTGTGTTGTACTATCTATAAAAGCTGTGACGTAAGTTCTAAACTCTCTGATAAGAGGGAGATAGTATTTTTCCAAGCAAGTTCAGGAATGGTTAATTACCAGACCTATCAGGCAGTGCTACAGCGCGTTGCCTCTAAGGGAGAAGTCACCAGGGGTGGCTCGACCGGAGTTTTGGGTACGTTTATGGTACCAAAAACACAAACTTGCTACGGAAAAATACGTCTCTTTTCTCTGAATAGCGTTTCAACGGCTTAAATCGTGCCTTTTTCATCTTCGATGTCGTCGAAGAGGTTCCGCTGATAGCCAGCATTCTGTCTTGAGTGCTCTGTCACGCAAGGCGATGGTGTGCTATCATTAGAAGGGGCATGTTCAAACTTCTGTTTGTCGCCAGACTCTATAGTTCCAGTATCAGACGGTGGCCCCTGCTTTGGACTTCCTTCTGTGTCCGCATCCTGATTCGGACTCTGAGGAAGTTCGGGAGAAGGTGCTGCCGCTTTTATCTCAGAAGCCACATCTGTGTCCATGCCTTGGCTTGGTCTCTGATTGGCTTCAGGTACTGTTGCCGTAGGCAGGTTATCTGTTGTTCCGTCCGTAGGTGGCTCAGCGTTCTGCACCTGTTCATCAGATTGAGGATCGGGTGGCAGATTGCTGAAGTCTGGATAACAGATGTCACCATCGTTGGTCTGGCACTTATCCACCGACAGCATATCAGAGATTGATGCCAGTCGAGAAGTGTGAAGACGGATGATGCCAAGGTCATCCATGGTGGAGAGAATCCTGACCATGGACTTTCGACCAAGCTTCCAACGCTCGCTCATAGAGTGTGCGGAGGACTCTGCCTGACCAGTCAAAAGAGGTACAATGTTGCCTCTCTTGCTAAAAGAGGTGTCCACTATAGCCATATTGTCCAACAGGTCATTGTAGATGGCGAAATGTGATACTCCTGCTGTTGTACCAGCAAGGAAGTTTCGAGCCTCTGGAGTCAGTGTAATAGTGACTGTACAAGAGGGGAATGAAGTGTTATTTTTGTTTGCCATAGAAGTGAACTCTAAAAATGGTTAATGGAATCTTGCTCTCACAATTGTGTTGGGTGGATAGTCCTTTACAATCTCGTCCATGCGAGCAACAAGTTTGTTGTACTCTGCCTCAGTAAGTTGATTTACACAAAATGATTTGAGTTTGTCTGCAAACTTCTGACGCATACCGATCATCCATGGAATCTTTGACTCTTCAACATATTCGGGAAGAATATAGCGAAACCAGCCCTGAACATAGCGTTCCATCGTAAGAGAGCCTTCGCCTGTCTTAGCCCAGAAAACGCTACATTCAACTGTGTCATCATGTAATCTCTGTAGGTCTATCATACCAGTTCGTTCTAAACTCTGATACATACGACTGAAGTTTAATGATTATCGATTCTGTTTACCCAACATCTGCATGTGAAGACGAGCTTCTTCTGCTATCTCGTCAATGGAATCTTCTCGATTCTGACGAACCCATTCCAGAAGGTCAGACTTCTCAAAGTAGATCATCTTGCCGTTAGGACGGTAGAATGGAATGGTGTGCTCATGTGTCATCTTGTACAGAGTAGAACGCTTCATGCCGAGGAATACTGCTGCCTCTTCAAGTGTCAAAGTCTCCTTGGCAGGGATGAGGAGATTTTCGAGAAACGCCATGCGCTTCTGTAGGTCAGCTATGTTGCGCTGTGCCTGAGTGTCCTGTGCGGACTTGTTTGTTACATTATTCATTATTATCCTGTTTTGATTATTCGATTAAAGAAAGAGCAAGTGTCACGAACGAAACGTGATTGAAATCTGGGTGCAAAGTTAATGCGTTGATTCCTAATCGTTATAAATTGCATATCCAGGCACATCAGAAATTTGAGTAGTTTAACTTTCGAGTATGATTTTACGCGAATAATCATACTATAAACCTCGAATTTGTTGTGATATGTGGTATTTGCTTGGATGTGATTTCGTGGATTAAATCCTGACTGGCTTTAGTACGAAATACAAGAATCCAACATTCGAGACGTGATAAGTATAGTCGTTAAAAAATAATCGTAACAAAGTGCGCAAGTTTGAATAAAAATTGCTATCTTTGCATGTAGAAATTGGTGTCGTGCAACAATTTTGATTTGTTACGAGTATATTTAACATTTTTTTGTTGTTAGTTTGTTACGTAACAAGGTTTCTATTGAAAATGGGTATTGATTTACAAATAGTTACACGATTTTCTAATCCTACAAAGTAGAACATTGCACCGTAGAAATGAACAGTGAGATACCTCGTAATCCACTTCGCCCAGGCTCCCTCCCATTTCGGCAATAACGAAAAGGCCCATTGCAGCGGCCCGAAAATAGTCAGCATGCCCAACAAGATCTGCTGACAGAAGATTGTCCCCCACCAGCCAATGCGGAACACCACAAGCGACAGTAGCATGATTATCTTATCCAGTCCTATCATCAGACCCGTATAGGTACTTTGCAGATAGAACTTACAGGCTTTCTTCTCCGAGTCCGTCAGCGTCTGGTAGCCCACATACTGCGTGATGTCCGAGACTCCAGCCTTCTGCATTCCGTCCACGGTCACCTTCGCTATCGCCATATAGTGGTCGATGCTGTCCTGACGCTGTTTCAAAGGCTCATGCAGATTATCAAATTTCTGCTGTACCTGCGCCGCCTCTATCTCATAAAGGTCATGTGTATAGGAGCCGATACAGTTAGGAATATAGGCCAGCACGCCCAAAACCGATGCCCCGCTGCCTCCATGAGGATACCACCAGAACATCACAATGGCAATGGCCAGTACCCGTAGCACCTTCAAAACGTCGAACGGCTCGCCCTTCGTCATCATCTTATACGCCATGCCCGCCGCCATGATGATGGCAAACATCGCTCCCAGGGCCATGCAACACTCCAGTATCCACCAGAACGGCCCGCTTGCTCCGATAAACGTTGCATCCGTCAGAAACTCGTTCGTCTGGAAGATGACATCGTCTATCTCCTCGTCGAACATGTCAATGCCTATATTGTTGACGATACTATCGACAACCTCCGGCATCGCGCCTGCCTGCAACATAATATTTGAAACTCCCATTTCGCTTTTTTGCTGCGAAAGTACTGCTAAATCCAGAAACAGACCGCCACAAGAAATTTTGTTCCATGAATTAACAACTCAAGAATTTCGCCCCACCAACCGAAAAAGGTCACTTTGATTCGTTAAATAAACCAAATTAAAAGCAGATTTCCTTAGTTTGTTAATTGTAATTTATAGAAAATAGCTAATTTTGTAAACCCAACTTTATAAAAAGCGAGGAATCTTATAAACTAAAGTTTAAAAAATGAGTATCAGCAAAGACATAATCAAGCAATGCTTGATGAACAAACAGAGAGAGATAGACGAAGCGGAAATCATCAACCGCCCCATCGAATTCGAACCCAATGGCAACTATGTCATTGTAGGAGTGCGTCATGCTGGCAAGTCATACATGCTCTATCAGCGTGTACGCCAACTTCAGGCAGAAGGAAAAGGCTGGGACGAAATTCTCTTTATAGATTTTGAGGACGAACGTCTGGCAGAATTTCAGACAGAAGACTTCAACAGTCTGTTGGAAGCCCATCTGGAACTATACGGCAAGAAACCAATAGTTTTTCTCGACGAGGTACAAAATATCCCATATTGGGATAAGTTCGTGCGTCGCCTGGCCGATGCCAAATACCGTGTCTATGTCACAGGAAGTAATGCCAAAATGCTCAGCAAGGATGTGGCCACTACCCTTGGCGGACGGTTCTTCATCCTTGATGCCTATCCTTATTCGCTGAAGGAATATCTTACAGCCCAGCATGTGGAACTGAAAGAACACTGGCAGTACGATAGCGTCCAACGCAGTGAGGTCAAGCGCCATCTGAGCGAATATTTCTACTATGGTGGTCTGCCGGAGATCATTTCTTTTAAGAACAAACGAGCCATGCTGTCAAGCCTCTATCAGAAAATATATCTAGGCGACATCTGCGCACGAAACAAAATCAAGAACGAGAGGGTAATGAACATTCTCATCAAGAAAATGGCGGAAAGCGTCAAACAGCCCTTGTCGTTCAACAGACTTAAGAACATCATTGTCTCTACAGGCAGCCCCATCAGTGTGCCAACGACCATTGACTATGTTGATTTCACCGCCGACAGCTGGCTGGTACTGCCTATGGAGAACGAAGTGGGCAAACTAACCGAAAAGGAAACGCAGAAGAAATACTATTTCATAGACAACGGACTGCTGAACTTGTTCCTCACCAATCCTGACACTTCATTGCTCGAAAACATGGTGGCCATAGAACTTTGTCGTAGGTATGGCAAAGATAACGTGTTCTATCTGAATGTAGATAAGGAAATAGACTTCCTGGTGCCTGATGCCAAACTGGCCATCCAGGCATCATACAGCATCAGAGAGCAATCGACAAAAGACCGCGAGATACCTCCCCTTGTCAAATACAGCAAATCTCACCCAGACTGGCAGTGCTTCCTTATTTCCTACGATGAAGAGACTACTGAGGATGGCATCAATGTCATTCCTGTGTGGAAATGGCTGCTTAGTTAAGCATCATTCCCCTATCCCACCGCCAGCGGCCATAGCCACCTTCCAACGGCCATGAGCGGAACGGCAGATAGTCGTGATGTTGGCACGATGGGGCGCAGGGGCTGAGCCGGAATTGTTTTTCACCTCCTTCAGCTTGCGGAGATAGAGGATATACTCACAGACCTCTGTGTTCTTCAGGAGGATGTCCTTGTAGATGGCCAGATACTGTTCCTTGCGCTTACCCTGTGGCATGTAGGCATCGCGCACAGCCTGAAGTCCACAGTTGATGGCATTGTAACGCTCCAACCAAGTGGTGTAGCTATGCGCCGAGCCGCCCTCCAGCGTGATACGCTCAATATTGCCCGTCAGAACGGAGAGCTTCGACTCTATCTTTCCCCGCTCCACCAGCCAGGCAATGTCTGTCAAGCCCGGTGTACGGTCGGCAATGTTCTTGGCTTCCACACGCATACGCTCCGTCAAGGCTGAATCGAGAGCTTCGGCATGGGGAACCTCTTGATAGAGCGTGAGGTTCATCTGACTGCGGAAGAACTGCTTATTGGTCATCATGGCTCCGTTGCGGTAGTTCTTATGCAGCACATCGTAATACCAGTCGGGTGTGAAACTGCCCGCACCTGTCTCACCAATGGTAAACTGGTTCATCACCGACTCATCATGATTATAGGTCACTGACTGAGCCATCACAGAGAGCGGCAGCATCGCCGCCAATAACAAAACATGATAATATAATCTCTTCATATCGGTAGCTAATAATTCACTTTAATACCCGACTTCCTCCGCCACCCGTTTCCACCGCGAAAAGGCATCGTTGGCCATCTCACGGATGGTTTTCGACATATAGAGCGTCCGTTTGAAGTAGTTCAGGCGGATGGTGACGTAGCGCGAGACGACATAATAGGTGTGGTCGATGCAATGGCGGATGTTGTCAAGCGACTCATTGATCTGCCCCAACACCGTAAGCAGGCCCTCAGTCGTAATTTGTCGCGCACCAACAGCGTACTGCGCCAGTTCATAGAGGCTGTTCGTCAGCTCACGCCCGTCAACCAGCACCTGATTGACGGCACGATCACAGGCATTGATGATGATGGTGTCAGACGAGACGATATTGCCTCGCAGCGTCAGCTGGGTAGTGAACCGCTCCAGTAAGTCCTTTAACTGCGTAATACGGTCAGAGACATCATCGTAGGTGTTCTTGACGTTCAGTACCGTCACACCGCCATTGTAGATGACATCGATAATGTCGAAGCATTTGGTGTATTTGTCGAGCTTCACGTTCAGCGAGTCGTAATCCACATTGGCCTCACTGGAATACTGGTGCAGCAGTTCATTGGCCTGCTCCACACCGCTACGGGCCATCAGTACACTGCGGATGCGCTTGTGGTCGTCTATCAGGGCTTCTACAGACAGGAAGTCGAAACTGTACTGTGCCCGCACCATCGTCGGCACGAGCATCAGCAACATCAGGAATATCTTTTCAATCTTCATCATCTTCTACGATATAATCACCACGGGCCACAGCAGAAGCGACATTACGCCAATGCCGGAAACTGCGGCCACCGATGCGGATGCGGTCTGTACCACTGAGAACGGTTATACCCAGCTGTTGCTTCAGGTAGTCGAGCATGGTCTCGCGGCTGCGCATGAACTTCTCAATGAGTATGAGTTGAGCATAGATTTTCGAGAGACGGTAGTCCGCGTCACGCGCAATATTCAGACGGTCACACGTCCATAAGAGATGGATGGCATCTTCATCGCCCTCCGACTCAGCTGGGCTACTATAGGCGTAATTGGCTTCGACAGTACAACCTGGATGGTCATTCATGATTTCATGCAACTGCTGGTTTACCAAATCGGCTTTCTCTGCATCGCTCAACTCAGGATCCAGCTCCATCATATCCACAATCTGCGAACTGGAATAGTTGGCGGTCAGCGTCCAATGTACGGCAAGGATGGCACGGTGGTAACGGATGCCGAGGAAATGGCTCTCACCACGCTCCTTGGAGAGGTCTGCCTGAAACGTCACCTCGCCACTGATATTCGGAACATTTCCATGACGAATGAAGCTCCAACCCTGCCATGAACCCGCATCCGTCCACATGATATTGTAAGCTGTCTCTATCTCGTGCATCACGGCAGGAATACGGTAGGTGCCATCGCGCTCATCGGCAAAGTCATCTATTAACTCCCTCTTTGCATTCTGGTACTGGCTCAACTTCGACTGCGCATTGCTCAACTCTGCTTTCAATTGGTTAATCTTCGTGCGGTTGGCATTATACTGCGCCCGAAGGGATGCTGCTTCTTCAACACTCGCATGACTAATCTGTGCCAACAGGTTGTCATTCTCCACTTCAAGTGCATGAATCTGTTCCTGCAGACGGGTTACCTCGCTACCCCATGTACTAATGCCCTCGTCCAACTCTGATGTGTCGGCACCGCCTGAGAGCGTTGTCTCCATAGCATAGCGCTTGGAATCTTCGTCGAGGGCATGACGCTGATTGCCGTTTTCCTTCCATGAGCCAAATTTCCTTCACCAAGTTTAGCCTGGTCGTGGCACTCCATGGTAAAGCTGACCGTTGAGCAGCCACGCATCCTTACCTCGTCAGCAGCCTGATAATAGTTCTTGCGATCCTTCCCGATTCGATAGACACGCCCCTCCTCGTTGTCGTTAAGCTCAGCAAGTTTTGCATTGAACTTCGCTTGCATGGCCTGTTCTGCATCGTACTGCGAGTCAAAGGTTTCCTCGTACACTTCCTCATAGACATTCCAAGTCTTATACACATCAATGTAATGTGCGTAGGAAAAGGCCGTCGTTCGACCTGACTTCGATTTATAGATACGCGAGGATGACATATAGTTATAGAAGGCATAGTGATACTTCGAATCACTGCTATTGAGTTCCTGGCACCGTGCACGGCTCCATCCTGCATAGCTCTCAGAGTTTCGCAGGGAGTTCTCGTAGTCGGCAGTAGTGTACTGATAGTTGGCATCAGACGTACCAACACGATACCACTCACCACCATACATGATGCTCTCACTGTCTGTAGGTGGAGCATAACTGCACACCTGCTCACTACCTGAATCACGCCAGTAGATATACCATCGCTGGGTATAATAGCGACCCTGCATCTCCTGAAGGTAGTCGCTGATATAAGAAGTTATGTTATAGCCGTCAAGCGTAAAGAGGTTGGCCACACCAGTACTGTCCGTCGAGAGAATCTGCTGCATCACCAGATCCTTGATGTTCGAAGGATCAGAAAGCGTCTCATACATATCCTTGAAGTCATGATAAAGCTGGAGTATTTCGCCGGGCCTTGAATGAAAGACACCCCCTACCCTGCTGGCATTCGTCCAGACACTATCAAGCACGGCTCCACCACCAGAGACAATTGCCCCACCAGCTGTCATGAGTCCTTCCAAGTCCTCTTCCAGATCTTCCTTCGTTAAACCATCACCGAAGTCAGCCAGATGATCCCACATGGCAGTCCAGTCCACCTCACCAAGTTTGGTAAGGTCGAACAGTCCTTTCAGATTATCGTTGATGGCCAGAAAAGCGACGTCCTGAAACGACACTTTCCCGTTGGCCACCACTGTCTCGAAGGTCATACAAAGCTGTTTCACCTGCTCACAGGTGCGAAACAAATATGGTCCCCAATAGATGGCCTTCTCTGGGTTCCTGACAGCAAGTGCTGCCACATCCAGAATCTTTGGCATTATCTGAGCACTAACCATCGTATAGATACGCTTATAATAGAAGTTCTCCTCGGCATCACCGAAGAGTCCGGCATTCTGAAGAGCCTTCCTGTCGAGCCACTTCGATGCAAAGATACCTGCTGTAGAAACCTCCGCATTGGTATAATGGTCGAGAATCTTCTGCACGTCCTCGCCGTTCATCATCTCTGTAGCCGTCTCTGCAGCATAAGCAGCAGTCATAGCAGCCGTAGTCTTCAGATCGATATTAACACTGTACCATCCCCCTGCAAAGAGGGGGACGGTCAGCATCTGGAAGAATATAATGAAAAATGAAACCTTACGCATGTATCATCTGCATTTTAGGTGGCAGGTTCAAAACCTTACCCTGTTTATTTACAAGTTGTGCAAACTCCAGCGACTTACCGATACCACTGCGTTCCCAATCGCGCACAAAGGCCTCGATAGCCTGCTGATGGTTACAATTCAGCTCTCGCCGATAGAGTTTCAACGCCTCTTTCTCAGCCTTCTCCGTCGTATAGCTCATATAGCATTCTCGCGGTTCCTCGATGCCAAAGACATCACCCTCAGTGCCTCGTTTGATAAAGACCTCCTTGAACGGCGAACGGCCTACCTTGTTGTCAAGACGGTTAATCGTGAAGATCTTCTTGCAGTCGATATCTGTCAGGGCCAGTGTGGCCTTGATGTCATCGAACTTATCCTTGAACTTGCTCTGGTCGAGCAGCATGAACACGTCGGAGTTGTTGATGATGGCCTCCTTGACGATAGGAGAAGAGGTGATATCCTGAATCTCCTGTGTCACCACACCGACCATTGCCCAATGCTTTCGGGCCGTCTTATACAGGTACTTGATGTACTCTGCCATGACTGGGGTGGCGATGGCTTTCCATGCTTCCTCAATGACCAGACACTTGCGCACCTTGTTCTTGATACGCATCTTCTGGGTGAACACGTCCATGATGATGAGCACGATGATGGGGAACAGCACAGGGTCGTCCTTCACCTTGTCTATCTCAAAGACGATAAACTGCTCATCGAACAGCGAACCGTCCATGTCATTGTTCAGAGTATATTCCAATGCACCGCCACGATAGAACGGCTTCAGGATAGCTGCAAAGTCATTGATCGGGAACTGGATGCTATCCTCATGGATAATCTGAGGAATACGCTGACGGGCAAACTCGTAATAGCTGTTGAACGACAGTTCCCGGACCCGTAAGCTCTTACGCTGCTGCTCACGCTTGGCAATCTCGCGCTCGATCTTTTCCAAGAACTTGCCCTCGACAATCTCAGGAGTCAGTCGCTGCAACTGGTTCCGGGCAGCATTCTTCTCTCCCTCCGTACTGGCTGCGTCATCAACCACGGCCTGCAACTTCTCAGAGAGTCGGCTGTTACGCTCATACTTCGCACGCTCTTCTTCCGTTACGTCGTAGGAGCCAGTACCGTTGCGCGCCTGCAGCTCTTCCTCGTATTTCTCATACTCGCCATTGCTCTTGGCCGCAATCACTAGCGTCTGATGGAGTTCTTTCTTCTCTTCCTCGGAGAAACCCTCGAAAGGAGTAAAATACTCACGATAATACTCGATGATGGTTCGCTCAATGATATACTGCTCAATCTTCGTGGGCTGTTGACTGCCCTTGAAGATGAGAAATATCAGCGACATCAGGAAGTTCTTCTTCTCACCGAAGTTCTGGAGGTACTCCGTCTCAGTCACCTTGAAGGGATTCATGGAGATGGGCTTTTCCTTGCTATAAGAGATATATGTTCCACCGAAATAGCTGCACAGCCCCTCATAACTGTCACCTGTATCGACAATCACCACATCGGTATTCTGCTCGTAATACTGACGCACGACTGTGTTCATGTGGAAGCCTTTTTGTATTTCCTAACACGCTGAGCCACAGCACTCTCTTAAAAACAACAAATTCAAAACGGTACAAATTTTGAACAGGGGAAATCTATAGTTCAAGGCACTCGGCAAAGAGAAAAAACTATGACAGGGGCAAAAAGCAGTTTTAAGATTATTTATGAAAATATTTTGGGCAATTTTGGCTGGTTGCTATCCAAAGAGCGCATTTTTGATGAAAAGTCCCACTTTCATCAGCCATAAAGAGTGAGACGGTCGAAAAAGAAAAAGAGGGATGAGAGAGCCTTCTTGGTGGCTTCAACATTGGGCGAAAATGGATGTCTTGTACCTCAGTTGTATCTCAGTCGGCATATATTGCTGATAGACAATGCAGGTTAATAATTCGGCGGCAATAGAATAGCGTTTGAAAGACGTATTCATTGTTTAGTAGTTTTCCTGATAAAATGTTAAATTTAGGGTAGTTAGATTAGTTTTTCTTCCAATTGTTTGGTTTTTTGGAATTGAATGCCTACCTTTGCATTGACAAATCCCGCTCGCTTCCCATAAGAACAGCGTACCCAGCGGGACATTTTTTAAATTGTAGGTATATGAAAGTTATAAAGAACAAGACAATAGATTTTGCAACCGCAGTTCAGGCTCCCGTCATTAACGGAAATAGAGCTGCACGGACAGGTTATGTCCGTTTGGTTCGCCTTATCACTGACGAGCCTGTTCCTCAACAAACTTCATATACGGGAAAAATTGAGTTGAGGTAGGAATGGCTGTATATACAAAAGAATACGAATCCCAGCCAGAGGCTATTCTTACAAACGTCATTATCTGTCCAGCCGTAGATTTGTCGGCAAACGTGGCTGTTCCTGTTCATTGCCAAGTTGAAAATGTATTGTGGGACACAGGAGCGACCAATACATTGATTTCACAGGAAGTTGTAAATGCTTTAGGGTTACAACCGAAGAACAAGGCTCTTATTTCGAGTGCAGGAGGTGATGTCGAATCCTGGACTTACCTTGTTCATGTTATCCTTCCAACAGGAACAGCAGAGTTGAATGTTCAGGCTCTGCTTAACGACAATTCAGACTATGATGTGGTGATTGGCATGGATATTATAAATTCATGCGACTTCTGCTATACAAACAAAGACGGCAAAAGTACATTCTCCTTATGTCATCCAGCAAAGGAGAAAATCATTCTGAAATAAACCAGCCATAGGCTTTCTTTCAAGAAAGACATGTGCGACAACAATAATGACAGATGTGACATTCGCATCTGTCTTTTGCTTTTTACGCCAATAAGAGGCCATTTCCTTACACAAAATATACGAGATTTGAGCAAGACTTAGTTAATTATGGTTAAATTTAAGGTTTATACATACTTTTCCATAACAAAATGAGGTTGTATTGAGATTTTCTTTGTACTTTTGCAGCGGACTATTATCGCCATGTTTATAGCCATTGAGGTTAGACGTGTTCTTTCGTGATGGCATACAAGGCAGCCTACGCCGTGCTGAGTATGGCGGAGTCATAATGACAAAGCGGTACAAAGCGGGCATTGGGTGGGAAAGATAGTCCAGACATAATGAAGGCGTTTACTAACGCTCTGTTTAAGACAGTCTGTAATCTAGCAAATTAACAGTTATCATAGTCTTGAGCAAAGCCAACGGTAGATGTCCCGGGTGTGATAATATCGCTCCTGCGGAGACCTGTAAGCACGGATTGTACCTTTTCGGGCACAACAATTGTTTATTATGGTCTCCTAATGGAAATGATTATTCATATCGGCGTGGGCTCTGACGTTGTCTGTTCAACTATGATAGGCAATTGCTAGAGCCTCAGACTGTGGAATAGACAACAGACGTTTCCACGCTCTTTTTATGTCTATATTGCTATTAACGAGCAACGACATATAAGCCGATATGAACGCATTGCTTAATGCGCATACCAAACGAGGTTGCGATTCACCTCCTCACATTGGATTTGCCTCCAATGTCTCCCCCGAAGCCCAAAGCTCACAAACAGGGGTGTCCTCGGAATATGTCCAGCAGGAAGGTTACAACTGGTTTGTTCTTCGTGCTACTTATAACAGGGTAAATGCAGCCGTAGAGAAAGCAAAGAAGAATGATATTAAGACATACGTGCCGATGCACTATGTACTAAAAGTGATTGCTGGGAAGAAGAAGCGAATACAACAGCCTCTTCTTCCCAACTTTCTTTTTATATACGCCACAAGGGAACAATCAGACAGTTTTGTGAAAAAGACAGTTGATGCCCCAATCTCTTTTATAAAATATTATTTGGATAAGACGCTTCCTCCAGAGGCAAACGGTAAAAATCCTCCGCTTATTATACCATACAATGCAATGATAAATTTTATCAAAGCAACAAGTACTGATAGTGAGCATGTACGCATTGTTACAGCGGAACAGTGTCACTATAAAAGTGGAGATAAAGTACGAGTAATAGCTGGTGACTTCAAGGGAGTGGTTGGAAAAGTTGCCAGAATAGCAGGACAACAAAGAATTGTTGTTGAGATCTCGGGATTGTGCCTTGTCGCTACTGCGTATATTCCTACTGATTTTATTGAGATTGTCAAATAATGCCGAAAGGCATATTGTTTAATTTAAATTTTTTATTTTATGAAGAAAAATGGTAAGAATGAAGAACTTCAGTCTCGTCGTGAGTTCTTTAAGAGAGCCGCTAAAGGTGCTCTGCCTATTTTGGCTGGTGCAGCTCTCCTGTCAAGTCCTATCTTGTCAGAAACTGCAAATGCAATGTCATGCGCAGGATGTAACAACCGTTGTATGAACAGTTGCTTCAACACATGTCATGGTACTTGTAGCAGAACTTGCTCCGGTACAAACAACAGAAACTAATCCTTCCCTCCACGGAGGTTATAGAATTCGACAATCTCTTTCTCGGAAGACTCGTAGTCATTTGTAAGGATGCAGCGGTAGGTGTATTCTCCTTCCCACAGGTCGAGTTCGCCGTCTATCCGCTTCTGTCTTTGAATCACAAGACGGTATGCCTTCCCTTTCCATTTCTCGATGAGAATGGAGGCCAGCTCAAACTCAATACCGCCCAATTTCACTTTCTTCCAACCTCTGAGGGCAAAGATGTCATTGTAGAGCGAACTGCATCGGTTGGCACGGATATAGAAGGTCTTGCAGTGTTTAGCAATCTCTTCCACTATCTCTTCAGAACACGAGCCGCAATCAGCTCTGAAACGGTTGATAATAAGCTTGTTCTGTTCAAACCTTTCAAAGAACCTCTTCAGCGTGTCCTTCTGGTGGAAACGGACATTTGTGTTGCCGTCGCTGTTCTCAATGCCGACAATCAAGTCGCCAATAACTGCCACGCCAGGGCGATAACCAAGGAACTTCTTGTATGTAGGCTTCGCATCATACTTCTCAGCCTCTATGAACTGGTGGTCGAAGTCAACGTCATACCCCTCGCCCTCTTTCAGCTGCCCTGTGGACAATAGGCAATTGAGGAGCAGTGTATTCAGCTTGTCTGCCGTGTTGAAGTCGTAGGTCTTGCCAGTGTCGGATGTGTAGGAAATGTTATCCTGGGTCAGTTCCTTTATGGCTCTGAGAATCGTGTCGGCACTGCATGTGCGAAGTGTCGGATGAAGCGAGAGGTGATACATCAGATGAGTGGTGACATCCTCGATGCATGAGCCGCCACAGAAATAAACGCTCATAAGCGAACGGATGATTTCGCTGTATTGATAACCATACAGCCTGCATCTCATACCGAGGGTTGAGTCGATTACAGATGAGAGCTTGGAATCAAATTGCTCCATTATTGGAAAAATACCTCCAAAAGGAGAGAGTTTCTCAGATTTTATTGCTACCTTTGCCATGTCTGTCGGGTTTGATACATATTTTGATTTGCAACACTAAGATAGGTGAAAAATCTGACATGGCAAAATCCTGAGCAACTTTTTGTTGCTCAGGTACTTATAAATAAAGTTAAATCAAAGTGTTGCGGAATTAAGGGATAAAAGATAGCTTCACGAAAAAATATACTCAAAATACTAAGAGTTTATTGATGTATAGCCAAATGAAAAAAGTAACTTTGCAAAAAATAGATGCAGAAAATGTGAGAAAGAAAATTTTTATTGGAGATGATAGTATGGCATTAGTAAAGCACGATTATCCTATTTTGGAATACGATACCGCATCAAAAGCAATCTTTCAGCCGGGAAATGGGAAAAAGCACTTCCCTAAAAAAGCCGTATTTGCATTTTTGGGGGATGAAGTGGAAAAGTATGCACATGCCCACAGTGGAATACAGATAGATGAATTTGAGAGTGCAACAAAATTATATCCCATCTATGAATGCTTTCATAATCAGGAAAGGATATGTTTATGTCCGGCTCCGGTTGGGAGTGCTGCTGCTGTCCAGATTTTAGAGTATTTAATAGCAGGAGGTGTGACAGAAATTATTTCTGTCGGTTCCTGCGGTGTATTGGAAGATATTCCGGAGAACAGATTCTTAATACCCGTTTCTGCATTGAGAGATGAGGGAACTTCTTACCATTATCTTCCGCCATCCAGAGACATAAAGATTTCAACAGCAGGAATAAGTGCAATCAAATTTGCTTTAAATCAAAAGAAAATCCCATATTTGGAAGTCAAGACATGGACAACAGACGGTTTTTATCGAGAAACACTGGAAATGGTGCAATACCGCAAAGAGGAAGGCTGTCAAGTAGTGGAAATGGAATGTTCTGCACTGGCTGCATGTGCAGAATTTAGAGAAGTAATATGGGCTATGTTGCTTTTTACAGCCGACACGCTCTCGAATCCTCATAAATACCAAGAACGGAAGTGGGGAAAAGCAAGTGTATCCACCGCCTTGGAACTGGCATTTGACGCTGTTGTATTAATCAAAGAATAAAGGAAACAAATCTATATGGAAAATACAATGAACAATCGGAATGAAATCCCACAACAAGTGAAGCAAGTCGTTTCCATAGCAGAAACCCTATTGCAGGGGCAGATATTGGGAATGTATTTATATGGCTCTGCGACAATGAATAAATTGCGTCCGGACAGTGACATAGATATATTGATAATAACCAGACAAGAATTGAATCTGTCAACGAAAAAGGAGTTGACCAAGCAATTATTGGAAATTTCCGGCTTCGTAGGTTGCGCCGAAAAAAGACCATTGGAGATAACTGTCATCCATCAAAAAGACATTATTCCGTGGCAGTTTCCGCCCAAATGCGAGTATATGTATGGGGAGTGGCTTCGGAAAGAGATGGAAGCCGGAATGATTCCGCAGGCGTGTTTCGACCCTGATATAGCGATTCTATTATGGCAGGCGAGAAAAAGTAGTATGACGCTGAAGGGCGCAGATTGCAAACAACTTATTCTCCCGATTCCGTTCCGCGAAATACAAAAGGCTATTCAATTTTCTCTACCCGGTTTGATTTCCAATGTTAAGGGAGATGAAAGAAATGTGCTATTGACGCTATCCCGCATGTGGTTTACATTAGAAACCGAAGACGTGACAACGAAAGATGTTGCTGCGGAGTGGGTGATTCCCCAATTGCCGGAAACCTTTTCTTCCCTGTTGAAAACGGCAAAGGAAGCCTATTTGGGAAACCTGTCTGACGAATGGGAAACAATGGAAAATGAAACGCTCGCGCTTACCGGGTTTATGAAAGGTCGGATTGAAGAATTGCTTAAAGCCAAAGGGTAAAGCAAGCAAAAGCAAGAATATCCCTACAATAAATAAACCGTTTGAAATGGTGCTGCCTCTTTTACAATAACCTAAAATCCGCAAGCAATCTCAATGGCAATCTCAATTGCAGTAAAGAGCTTGAACACTATGCATCATGATAGTATGAGCGTGAATTTTGTCCGATTTGTGCATACCTTCCCCTTACCCCACAATGCGACTTGAGGCAATACGCAGATTAAAACCATAAGGAACGGACTTTATCCGAATCCAGTTTTGAAAGGTCTTGCATAAGCCCGGTTTTCAGTATAGATATTCAGCACGTATTGCCTTGCTGTCATGATCCACTTGGCAGGTACGGAGATGAAGCTGAAGACAAAAGCCTTTATGCGACTCGTTTCCTTGAGCCCGAAAGCCTTGGTGTCAAGCTTGCTAATGATGGTCTTATAGAAATTGTGTATCAATGCCGTAAGCAGAAGGAATACGGTGTTCTCTGACATGAACGACTTGGGGAGCCTGTTCCAGCCGAATCCGTTGTTCATATCATCGAATATACGCTCTTTGCCCCCACGCTTGTTGTAAAATTCGACGATGTCTCTTGTTGATGAGTCATAATCGTTGGTAAGAATGCATCTGTAGGTGTATTCACCTTCCCACAAGTCAAGCTCTCCATCCATGCGCTTTTGTCTCTGAATGACAAGACGATAGCACTTGCCTTCCCATTTCTCAACAAGAATGGAATTGAGTTCAAACTGGATGCCGTTAATCTCCTCCGTCTTCCATCCTCTCAGAGCAAAGATGTCATTGTAGAGCGAACTGCATCGGTTGGCACGGATGTAGAAATGTTTGCAATGCTTCTCTATCTCACTGACGATTTCCTTCGAGCAGGAACCGCAGTCTGCCCTGAAGCGATTTACACGGATGTTCTGGGATTCCAGAAGAGCGAAGAATCTCTTATGGGTGTCTGCCTGATGAAAACGCACATTCGTGTTACCATCGCTGTTCTCGATATAGACTATCTTGTCACCGATAACATATACGCCAGGCCTGTAGCCGAGGAACTTTTTGTAGGTCGGTTTTGCATCATACTTCTCCGTTTCAAGGAACTGATGGTCAAAGTCAACATCGTATTCCTCAATTTCCTTCAACTCGCCTGTAGAAACCAAAGCGTTTATAAGCAATGTGTTGAGTTTGTCTGCAGTATTGAAATCATAGGTCTTGCCCTTATCGGAAGTATAGGAGATGTTTTCCTGTGTCAGTTCCTTGATGGCTCTGAGGATGGTATCAGAGCTGCATGTACGAAGGGTAGGATGATACGAGAGAGGCGCATCAGTTGTGACGTTACATCTTCCACGCATGAGCCGCCACAGAAATAAACGCTCATAAGCGAACGGATGATTTCGCTGTATTGATAACCATACAGCCTGCATCTCATACCGAGGGTTGAGTCGATTACAGATGAGAGATTGGAGTCAAATAGCTCCATTATTGAAAAAATTCCTCCAAAAGGAGAGAGTTTCTCAGATTTTATTGCTACCTTTACCATGTCTGTCGGGTTTGATACATATTTTGATTTGCAACACTAAGATAGGTGAAAAATCTGACATGGCAAAATCCTGAGCAACTTTTTGTTGCTCAGGAACTTATAAAGAAAGTTAAACTAAAGTGCTGCGGAATTAAGGTTTTATATTATCATCAATAGCAAATAGTTATGAGTCTACAAGTACAAGGCTTGTCGTACATCCATCCCAATAAAGACATACTGTTCCAAAACATTAGCTTCTCTGTAACTTCGGGAGACAAACGCGCCATTATAGGGAATAATGGCATAGGTAAATCGACACTTCTAAAGATATTGGCTGGCAGACTTGCCCCGTCGGCCGGTACAGTGCTGTGCGATGACCGTCTCTATCTCGTTCCTCAGCATTTTGGTCAATACAATGATCAGACAGTGGCAGAAGCATTAGGCCTTTCGAAAAAGCTTCAGGCACTGTCTGCCATCTTGGGCGGACGAGGGACAGAGAATGACTTTGCTGTTCTCAATGACGAATGGGACCTTGAGGAACAGATATTAGCTGCCTTCACTAAATGGGGCATAGACTATATTACTCCGGATATGTCTCTGGCCTCACTTAGCGGAGGGGAGAAGGCCAAGGTGTTTCTTGCAGGAATCGAGATATTCAAGCCTGACATGATCCTGATGGACGAGCCTACCAATCATTTAGACATGAAAGGCCGGGCCCAGCTCTATGACTTTGTCCAGAAGACGAACAGCGCCACAGTCATTGTCAGTCACGATAGGGCTTTGCTGAACCTGATGCCGGGCATCTTTGAGATGTCATCCACTGGCATGCAGTTCTATCCAATGAACTACTCTCAATACAAGGAGACTGTTGATGCAGAGTATGCCGCTAAAGTCGCAAGTCTTCAGAACGAGCAGAAAGAACTGAAGAAAGCTGAGAAATTGGCACAGAAGACCATGGAACGGCAGCAGAAACATGCCTCAAGGGGAGAAAAGCACAGTGCAGGACAGGGTATAGCCCGCATAGCCATGGGGAACAGACGTGACAGCTCGGAAGCAGCAACCTCTCATCTGAACAAAGTTCAGCAGGAGAAACTGCAAAGGATGAGTCAGGAGGTACATGAGATACGGGCATCCATCAGCGATGACAAATCCGTGAAAATCAATATCAGCAATTCTGATATGCATGGAAGCAAACGGCTGATAGAAGCTGATGGCTTAACTTACAGATACGAAGGGCGGAATGTCTTATGGCAGGATGATCCATTGAGTTTTTCAATCTCAAGCGGCGAGCGGATCTGGCTTCAAGGTGATAACGGAAGTGGCAAAACTACATTGCTCAAACTGATTGCAGGTTCCTTACAGCCCACCACTGGAAAGATATGGCGAAGAGGTTCATTGAATATCTTGTATCTCGACCAGGAGTATTCCTGTATTGACAATGACAAGACCGTATATGGTCTGCTGGAAAGCTGCAACAGTAAGAAGCCCGAGCATGAACTGAAAATGCTTCTCAACCGCTTTATGTTTACAGCTCAGACGTGGGATAAGAAATGCGTATGCCTGAGTGGCGGCGAGCGGATGAAACTGGCCTTGTGCTGTCTGCTCATCGCAGAGAAGGCTCCGGATATCATCATCGCTGATGAGCCGACAAACAATATAGACATCTCCTGTATGGATATATTGGCTGACACGTTGAAGAATTATATCGGGACATTGCTCATCGTCAGTCATGATGAACAATTCATTCATGATATTGGCATCAAACGGATAATCAGTATTCATTAAATCTTCTTTATGAACACTAAAGCAACGGCAAGAAAATATTAATTTTAGCTATCATATTTTTCCTTGTCAAATGAATGTTGTAATTTTGACATCGATAAACAAAAGAACTACGAATATGTTGAAAGAAGTTAGCTATAAGGATCTGAAGTTCAATCCGTTCAGACTTATCGGTGATGAATGGATGCTGGTAACCGCCGGGAATGAGAAAGACGGCTGCAACACGATGACAGCCTCATGGGGCGGTATCGGATGCCTGTGGGGTCACAACGATCCGGTGGCGACCATTTACCTTCGCCCGTCGCGATACACGAAGGAGTTTGTTGACAAAGAGGATCATTTCACGCTCTGTGTCATGGATAAGTCGTTCAAGAAGCAGATGGCTTATATAGGCTCTGTGTCGGGCCGTGATGAGGACAAGATAGCAAAGACAGGTCTGACACCAGTCTATGCCAATGGTACTACCTACTTTGAGCAGGCAAAGCTCGTGCTTGTATGTAGGAAAATGTATGCCCAGGAACTCAAGGAAGAGGATTTCTTCTATAAGGAGACTGTGGATCAGAGTTACCCTCAGAGAGATTTTCACACGATGTACATCGGCAAGATAGAGAAGGTGCTTGTCCGCGATGATGAATACCTCGGCTGAGGTCATGAGCTATGAGCAAAAAGACAGAATACAAGCAGAAGAATGAGCGGTTTATGCTTGATCTTCAGAATAAAGAGGGCATTCATAAGTTGCCGAAAGGGATATTGTATGAGGTGGTGGCTGCGGGTAGTGGAAGTCAGCATCCCGGCCCTCGCAGCATTGTGACGTGCAACTATAAGGGTTACCTTATCAACGGGCATGTCTTTGACGACAGTTGGCAGCGTGGTTATCCTGAGGCTTTTCGGGTAAGCGACCTCATTGAGGGCTGGCAGATAGCCTTGCAGGCCATGACTCCTGGGGACAAGTGGAAGATCTACATTCCTTATCAGATGGGTTATGGCATACGGACGGATGGTGACATTCCCGGCTGTTCTACGTTGATATTTGAGATGGAACTAATAAGTATTGCATAATGAAGAAGATAATTGCTCTTTTGCTTGGTTTGCTTGGCCTGACAACCAATGCCAGTGCACAGTCTGACAGTATCAAGACTGTTGATGCTGCTCAGTTCGCAGAATTCATCAAGTCTGACTCCGTATTCCTTGTAGACGTCCGCACGGCTGAGGAGTATGCTGCCGGACATATCCCTAATGCCAAAAACGTTGATGTTCTGAAGTCAGACTTCAAGGATCGAGTAGAAACTTTGTCCAAGAATAAAGAGATTGCAGTCTATTGCCGTTCCGGCAAGCGTAGTCTCATGGCTGCCAACACCCTTGCTAAAATGGGATATAAGGTTATCAACCTCCGTGGCGGATGGAAGGAATGGCAGCAATTCATTCAAAAGAAATGAAGGAGTTCAGCATATATTTGCTCATTGTCAACATCTTTACCTTCATCGTATATGGTGTTGACAAGCTGAAGGCCAAGGAACATTGGTGGCGCATCTCCGAAGCGACACTGCTGTTTCTTGCTGTCGTAGGCGGCAGTGTCGGAGCATGGGTAGGAATGAAGGTGTGGCATCATAAGACGATGCACAAGAAGTTCAAGTATGGAGTGCCTATCATACTCCTCCTGCAGGCGGTACTCTTCTGCTATATCGAATATAAATGCCATTAGGAGGAGGCTGAGGTACAGATCAAAGGGCTGCTTCCGTCTCTCTTACAAAGTCTGCACAGAAGGTGACCTTGCCGTCATACTCCTTTACGAGTGGTATGAACAGCATGCTGCTATGCGACTTTGGGTCAGCTATCAGGTAATGTTCAGGCTTGTCGATACCCTTCAGAGCACTTTTGATTGCCGTACGAGTTTTTGAGATGGCATTATTGAAGAACTGCTGGAATGTCTCATCAGACTTCGATTCAAGCTTAGCGATATCGAAGTTATTATACAGGACGCAGCCCACATTGTAGTAGTTGTCCAAATGATCCTGTCTGACACTGCTCCGGTTGATGCCGTTCTTTGCCATGAGCAGGAGTATATAGAAGATCTTGGCACTGCGTTCCTTGAAGTCTACAACATGACGGCTTCCGTCGCCGTCGACAATAACGACATCATACCTTCCTCTTACACCTCTGCCAATGCTGTTTTTTACAACCTCAATGGTACACAGTGGCTCGGGGCTGGCATCCCGGAGCATGTAGGCGAGCAATGCTTTGTCCTTTTCTTCTGGAGTCATGTTCTTGATGCGGTTAAGTAAGATAGTCTTAGTGTCTGTCATGGTGTCGATCGTTAGTATTACTACCACAACTATAGTGCTATTTATATAATAGCGCGCAAGTTTTATACGTATTATTTCTCAAGACGCTTTATTTTGAGGCCTTACCATTGCTGATAATTCAGAAATTGTGTATCTTTGTAAAAGCATATATAGTATTGATAGGTAGAATTTCATTGAGTTCGGGACATAAATCAGTATGATAAAGAAACGGATAGAACAGCTTCTCGATGCACTGAACAAGGGCATCTATGAGAAGGAAAACGAGTTAGCCTTGTCACTGTTGGCAGCTGTGGCCGGGGAGAGCATCATCCTGCTTGGCCCTCCGGGTGTGGCAAAGAGCATGGTGGCACGAAGGCTGTCGAAAGCTTTTGCCGGTGCCCGCTCTTTTGAGTATCTCATGTCGAGGTTCTCTACGCCCGACGAGATCTTCGGTCCCGTGAGCATCAGTAAACTGAAGGACTCCGACGATTACGAGCGTGTCACCGAAGGCTATCTCCCTACAGCCGATGTCGTCTTTCTCGATGAAATATGGAAAGCCGGACCGGCGATCCAGAACACCTTGCTCACGGTTATCAACGAGAAGGTCTTCCGTAACGGCAACCGACTTGTCAGCCTGCCGCTGAAACTGCTCATTGCAGCCAGCAACGAGCTGCCGGCACAGGGCGAAGGACTGGAGGCGCTTTGGGACCGTCTCATCATCCGCCTGGAAAGCAAGAGCATCAAACAGGACGATAACTTCGACAAGATGCTGCTGGATGATGGCAACGAGGAAATCACTGTCCCTTCTGAGTTACTGATAACCAATGACGAATATACCAACTGGCATAAGAGAATCAGTAAGATTGGCGTGAGTCAGGATGCCCTTCATATCATCCATCAGATCCGCAAGTCACTGCAGTCCGTTGCCATTGATGGTACCGATGAGCGCCGGTCCGTTTATGTCAGTGACCGCCGCTGGAAAAAGATCGTCAACCTGCTTCGTACGTCAGCCTTCCTTCAGGACAGAGAGTCGGTGGAGCCGGAGGATCTTCTGCCGGTTTACAACTGTCTGTGGCAAGAGCCGGAGGAGCGGGATGAGATACGGCGTATCGTCATCCGTGGAACCTTCATGTCCTTCAGTGAGCGCTTGGCGAAAATGAAAAAGGCATTGGGGGGAGATATCAAGATTGCCCGGGCTGCAAGAGCAGCCAACCGCATCTCCAGTCGAAAGATCGAGCGTGATGCGGATAAGAAGCTCTATGATGAGTTCTATTACAAGCTTGTCGGTTACCCGGAGGGTGACTGCTATATCATGGCCTGCGACTATCAGAGTCTGCCACAGCATGGTACGGATGAACTGGATATGGAGGGTATTCTTTATCAGGACAGCAAGCGTAAGAACGTTAATATTCTCCGCACCTATGACGGCTCCTTCGGTGCTCCGCTTGGTAGTGCTCCCGTCATGCTCAACCGTGATGACGACCATGTCTATATTCTCGGTGACTGCTATGCCATTGAGAAGACGAAAGAGATGAAGCTCCCGTTAGGGGCAGAACTGCAGGACATCGGACGCAACTACGAGCAGGAGATAGACGCTCTCGCTGATGACCTGAAGGAAATGGAGAAACGTATCAGCGACAACCTCTTCATTGCCGAGGACGACAAGAAGAGAGTGGGGGAGTACGTAAGGGAAATCTATCGTGATGTAGCATTCACGCGACAGGACACACAGAAGCTCTATGACTGATTTATCTGATCATCTCAAGCTGGAAGACAGTGACATGCTCACTGCCGGAGAGAAGTACTTTGCACGGTTCACGCAGAACTACAGCGGGAACAGCAAGGAACTGTCTTATTACTTCAGCATGCTCAACTATTTTTGTGAGACCGGAGAGATAGCCGGACAGGGAATTGCATGGCCCGAAGATGAGCCGTGGCGCGAGTACAAAGACCCGATGCTGCAGTATCTTGCCAGACTGATGAGTGATCCGGAGGTGAAGGTCCGAGTACTCTCGAGCCAGATGTGTGTCAAGATCTTTTTTACCACAGTAGGACGGTTTATTGTTGATTGCATGCACCACCAGGCGTTTCTCTCACAGACAATGCGTGTCGAGGCAAATAAGATGGGGGAGGTGGAGAATCTGAGTCAGGGAAAACAGGATCATTGGCAGAAATGGATTTCTTCCATCGGTGAGAAACATGAAGACGATGGCTTCGACGGTGAGTTCTACAGGCGTATGTTCAGTGATCAGATAACTCAGGAGAAAAAAGACAAGCTGCTTGACGACTGGGGCAAGAGTATCACCGAGCATCTAAGGCAAGAGGAAGAAAAGCATATTGCCGGACGCGGCACCAATATGAAGCAGAATCTTCAGCGGATGTTCGAAGATGTCCACAAGACGCTGAAAGACGAGAGCGTCAGCGACGAGCAGGCTGTACAGGCATGGAAGATGATGGATGGCAGGTGGTCGGAGTCTGAGTTTATGCGCCGGCTGAGTCTTATCCGTTTGCAGGACCGCTATCCGCAGCTTCATGAGGCTGTGATGAAGTTGGGACGTGTGGCTGACAGCAGCGGCCGCGACCGTCTGGCTGTGAATGAAGGCAGCCGAATGAAGATCAGTCACTCCTCGGGCAGCGACATTGAGGGTATTACTATTGGCAACGACCTGAACAGTCTTTTGCCGATAGAACTCGCCACCTATGCCGACAAGGACATGGAGAATGTATTCTATTATCGCTATACCCGTCACCGTCTTCAGACATTCGACTACAAGTCAAAGATGTCGAAACCGACCCGCAAGCTCAGTTTCCAGTCAGCCCGTCGGTTGGCTGCATTTTTTCTGTGTGCAAGGATGGTCTATTCGCCACCGATGGAGGGGCGGTTAGCACCGCTCGCCTCCAGATAGTCGTTTACTGCGTCACGCATGGTGAACTCTCTCATGCCTGTCTTTGCCCAGTAGATAAGGGCATCAACAGCGGCTTTTCTTGCCTTGCTGTATTCGTTGTCTGTCATGATTCTGATGTTTTGAGTTTTCTAAAAAAGTGTGATGCATATCCAAATGGTGATTTCAACAAAGATGATAGACCAACTTAGGAAAGCCAAGCCGAACATCCAGGCATAGGTGCTACCGTTGAAGTATGCACCCTCCTCGATATTGCGGATTCGTTTAAGCTCTTTCTGCTGGTGAGTGAACAGGTCGTTTATCCGCTTCTCATGCTCGTCAAGGGCTTGCTTGAAAGCAGAAATGGCGGTGTTGTTCCGCTTATCCAACTGGGCAACTCCTTCATCGTTGATGCCGACTTTGAGGTTGCTCTGCTCTGCCTTGACTATGGCATGGCATATACTATCCACGATGTTGTCCGTGCTCCTGTGGGCAGCCATAAGTGCCACTTTCGTTGATTCCAACCTCCGATAGGCATTGCCCAGTTCCTCCTTTGCCTCATAGAGTGCTTTCTTGGCTGATTCAATCTCTTTCAGGGTCACTTTGATTTCTTCCTTGCCACTCTCGATGTTCTCGTCCTCCTGCATCTGATTGTACAGGTTAAGCACATCCTGTGTGGCATCTTTCTTGTTTCTTCCCATACCGTTCTTGTTTGAAAAGTTATCGTTTCATGCCTCTCTTTATCGGCTTGCAGAGTGTGTTTGCTTGCATTGCGCAACGTCTTGCCCATTCACGGTCATCATCGTCCTTATCACGTCCCCAGCCACTGCCAGGACTGCCACCGCCACCACATGACTCAGACATCGATGTGGCAGCATCAAGGTAGTTCATGAAGAGCAGCATGGCTACATTCAGAATGTCAGTGTGGCTTGCGGATCCATTCTCGGGAACTTCGATACAACTGTTCATCGTGTCGTAAGCAGTTCTCGGCATGACTATGCTGAAACGCTCACCATCGACTTCAATAATCTTTCTCAATCCGGCAGGAAGGTCAGGTTTGGCAACATTGCTTGTACGAGACAGACCACCTTGCGATGCCGTATTTCTGCTGTCCAATGTGGTAGCGTTTGAAACAGAAGGAGAAGGTCTTTGACCAACTGCAACAGGTGTTGGCTGAGGGTGCAGCTTGCGGAAGGTATTCCCGATTTTCGATGCGGTGAGATTCCTTCCTACACCCAGTTCGGAAGCCTTGATGGTAGTTTTTCCGAACTTGAAGCGGTAGCCATGCACCCTGCCTTGACCATTCTTGTCACGGATAAGCTCGATGTCATATCCCTTTGCCCTCAATCGGTCGGCATATTCATCCCAATCAAAGAACGGCATTGAACGCAGCACATCCATACAGGCTTTGGTCACCTCTGCAATGCGTTCCTGACGAATATCCATGGCATCCTTCCAACCATGACGCTGATTGATGGCTTTCGCAGCCATCACGGCACGCTCACCGATGAACTTCACATCATTGAGATTACCGTCCATGTCGATGCGGTTCACCACCAGATGCAGGTGGGGAATGCCACTCTTGGAGTCACGGTGAAGGGCGGCAAAATATTGTGAGTTGGCTATGTTGGTCGGCTTGACCGAAGTTGCAGCCTTGCCTTTCTTCTTGCCGATGTGGTTCACCTTGGAGATACCATCCATCTCACGAATGAACTCGTCAAGGAATCTTCTCCAGTCCTCCATAGTCCAGTTACGTGCCTCCTCCTCAGATGGGGAAAGCTCAAAGCGGATGGACGTCAGTTCGATGGGCTTCTTGGCATACCTCTGCTTGAACATGGACTGATGCAGCACCATCTCGTCCCACATGCCCATCGGCGGCAGACCCTCGCTGAGATGGTTGGTCTTGACGATGTCCGCGCGATTGTTTTTGGTTGCGTAATTGGTCATTGCCTGACCATGCTGAATTGCTGACGCTTTTGCTATCATAACATATCCAAGAATTTGTCTCTAATGCGGCTCAATTCCTCTATCAGGGTGTTGATGCCTTGAAGCCAACGTTCCATGAAGTCGGCTCTCTTGAAGAGTTTTAGTCTCTCGGTCTGTGGCAGGGCATGAAGCGCATTGCGCACATAAACCAGTTCAGACCTTGCCCCGATTAAGCCCTTCAAGGCTTCCTCCTGCTCTGCGGTCATGGGTAGGGATGGCTTGTGTCCGATGCCTAAGTCATGAAGATATGTGCTCTTGCTCCTGCCTGACAGTCGGGCATTATGTACTACCAAGTCGTAGTGTTCTTCTGTGAAACGAACGTCAATGTGTCTGGTCTTCGGAGGTCTCTTCTTTGAGGTTTTCTCCGTGTTGTTATTCTTGTCTTTTGTCATTGTAGATGGGGTTTATAAAGTTTATACTTGATATAACAGGACAGCCAATGTGAGCCTGCGAACATTCAAGAATGCCAGTAGGAAGCGGTGGGCGAAGCGAAACCGTCTGACACTGGTACTTCTTGTTTAGACCTCCGAAAAAAAACTACGGCTAATAGAGGTAGCGGCTTCTGGATAGCTTGCCTGTCGGGAACGTCAATAGTCGAAATAAGGGAAAAGTAGAGATGACATCATGAGTGACTTGGGGTGATATGCGCGCCATGTCTCTCCGTGTGATCCTCGCATCGTCCTTCATGGGGCGGTGGCTGCAAGAGGTTGCCCTCGTCATCATAGACAGGAGACGGCAGCAACTCAATGGGTGATGCCCCTTCTCCTTGATTGCAGTCATCTTCTGACGGCTGTCCAACCTCATACTCAAAATGGTCATCACCTTCCTTTTCCCTTTGTTTGAAGTCTTGTGGTATCGGAGAAGGATCTGAAAGTCCATCCCCGATAACATGAGAATTAACGAAAGGGGAAGAGGTATTATAAGAGGCAGGAACATGGGGCTGCAGAATGTCAGTAGTGGCAGGATTGACGCTGCTGTCTTTCTGCTGACCTATGCCATTGGAAAGATTGCCTTCCGAAGAGCAAGCGGTATCGGATGGGACATTGGACACCGATTCCTCTTGGGTGGCGGAAGTCACGGATTGACGGTTGTAGAAGGGGTTCTTGATGGCTTCCTTGATGCCGTCAACGTACCAGAAGGCGATGCATAGTATCGTATGTATGGAGGTGCGGTTGTTCCTCTCGGTTGAGAGGATGCCCACCTGATTGAACAGTTCCACCACCTTTGCCGCTGTCTTGCGGTCACACTTCCAAAGGGCAGACAGCTCAACGGTAGAGATGGCAAACTGCCCGATGGAGAGAGAAGCGGAGAAGCCTGTCTTCAGATAAACACTTGGCTTGGTGGATGCCATTGATACAAAAGTGCCGAAGGCGGTCATGCGGTGGAAGCCCTGCCTGTCATCCTTCAAGAAATCGAGCTGTTCCTTGGTCAGCAGGATTCCGTATTTTATGCTTTGGTTACTCATCTTGAAAAACTGATTATTAGTGAAACGGATTACTCAGCAAAGAAAGAATGAATAGTTTCTCTTTCCCCTTTCGTAAAAAGTAGATTACATGATTCTCTTATCCGTCATGCCATTCTTCCCCATCAGGATTTTTCTCGCCCTTGACCCTCTTCATGGAGGCAGGCTTGTTCTTCTTGCTTTTCTGCAACATTGCCAGATGAGCCTCGAAGTCTGCCTGTTCCTCCTGGGTCGATTCGTAAGGCTTGTCCCATGAGCCACCTGCCTCAATCCATTTTATCAGCTGGTCTTTGAAGAAGTAGAGCGTGTTCCCTCTCTTGTAGAAAGGAATGCGCCTTTCAGATGTGTAAGCATAAAGCGATGAGACTTTCTTTCGGACGAAGGCACTTGCCTCTCTGATGTCCATAAGAACATGGTCATTCTCGCTCGGAGCATTGCCTATTCTCTGACCAATGTCATCAAGACGAGTCATCATCGTATTGACCTTTGTCAGAAGTTCGCCAACTGCACTGGGCAGTTGGTCGAACGATAATGATTTGTTTTCTTCCATTTGTTATCCTGATTATGTTTTTCACTTATGTCTGGTCACTCTCTTCCTTTGTTGGTATTTTGAGCGAGATACGTTCTGCCGCATCACGTTTGAGTTCGTCCACCACATCGGCATACACCTGAGTAGTGGCAAGATTGCTATGGGTAAGCAGCTTGCTCACGGTGTAGATGTCCGTTCCCTCTGCCAACTGCAAGGTGGCAAAGGTATGACGGAAGCAGTGGAAGGTGATGTGTTTCTCGATGCCGGAAGCCTTTATCCACGGTTTGAGATACAATGCCACTGTACTGTTCGTGAGATTCTTGAACACCTGTCCAGTGCTTCGCTCGCCACAGAGCTGCAAAGCCTCTTCGCTGATAGGCAGGATTGCAGCGGTGGAAGTCTTCTTTGTGATAATGTCCATTCCCCAGCCGCCATCAGCCAACTTGACGATATTCTCCCACTGGAGTCTGATGCAGTCAGAAAGGCGAAGACCTGTAAGGCAGGAGAAGAGACCTGCACGGCGAAGGACATCACTCTTGCAAGGAGTCTGAGACAACTGCAACAACTCTTCCTTGGTGAGGAACTGCCGCTTGTTGCCATGAGCCTTGGCACGCACAAGTTTCTTGGCGATATTCTCTTTGAGCAGTCCGTCCTCGTATGCGATGGCAAGGATGCACTTCAACTTGGTAAGGTTGTTGTTGGCTGTTGTTCCCATCATGCGCTTGCCGTTGTGCATACAGGCATCCGACAACAGGTAGTCGAGGAATCCCTGGCAGTACGGAACGGTAAGGTCGCAGAAGCGGCACTCGCCATGCGTGTAATTGTGGAAGTGCATGTAGGCGGTTGCCCAGTTCTGGCTGCTGCCACGCTCAATCATGAGGTTCTTGAAATATTCCAAGAAGCTCTCCTTGCCCTTGTTGCGGTCGAGGAAGCCATACTCCTCATTGATGATGGACTCAGTCCTGCGGCACTTGATGATTTCCGCTTTCTGAATCATACTTTTGTTGTACTCCTGCTGAAAGCGTTCAACAGGGTTGGTGTAGATGTAAAGACCAAGGTACTCCCTGCGTGAGAGCTTGCCTGTCTTCGGGTTGCGGATTGGAGGATAGAAATCCAGATAGAGGGAAGTCTGTCCGTTCTTGATAGGTCGTTTCCGCACGGTGACCTTTGTACAAATGTTCGTCATATTGTTATTCTTTTATTATTCTTACCGATGTGTATCTGTGGATGCGAATAGCCATGGTCGCAACGCTTTAACTCTCAAATCCGATGCAAAGTTAGATTGCCGTGAAAAGAGAAAAGCAAAGATGGCTTCAAATACAGCCTGAATTTAACCTGAATTTGCTTTTGAGTATGATTTTACGCTCAAAATCAGACTAAAAGCAGGTATTGGATGCGTTTTTTGTCTTATATCCGTTACTCTGCGTTGTGGGTTTGTTTCGACCGACATGGATGGGTGCTGCATAGCAATTGCAACGGCATGGGTCGTATATGAGTTTGTTTGAACCATCTCTTGACTTGTGTCTCACTTCCGTTTTGCCTTGGTCGTAGTACTGCTTTTCTCTGCCTTCTTGCGTGCAGCCTCCCAGTCTGCTTTCAGATAGTAGTTGGCTCTTCCGCCTTTGAACTTTCGGATTCTCACTCCATGGGTCTCCGCAAATCTGCGTACCTGTGTCTTGCCTAATCCGTAGAGTTTCATGATGTCGAAGCAGGTGTACCAGTCATCGGAAATGTTCTTACCCTGTTCTTCATTATAAAGCCCGATAACCCTTTCCACGTCTTCTTTCTTGAAGCAGGTCGTTCCCCATGCGTGAACTGACTGGAGTTGGTAACGATTGCGGACTTCATAGAATCTTCCATACTTGATATTAAAGGTGCTCAACACCTCTGCCATTGTGTAATGGGTGTCGTGGGTTACTCCATCAGGTGCTCTTTCACCAGCCCTGGGAGTCTTGCGACACTTTGCCAACTTGTTGACTGAGCCAGTCTCGGCATCTTTTAGCCTCTGTGCTTTCTTGGACGTTGCTCCTTCTAACGATAGGGAAGAAGGGAGAACCACCTGATAACCTTGTCCCTTGGCTATTTCAAGAAGGTCTTGCAAATAGATCCTGGTCATGCGTGTACCGAAATTTACGGCTCTTAGCCTGCCTTGACGAATAAGACTGCGTACTGTCTTGACGCTGATGCTTACTGCCTGCGCTGTTTCCTCTACGGACATCAGCACGATTGGAATGCGAGTTGTAGTATTCATTTTTACCGTTATTTTTGAATTTTGCAGTGACTCATGGGGGATGGTCCTTGACGGAAACTTTTAAGAGGAAACAAGGGGAAATAAGAGGAAATAAGAACCCTCATTAAGAACCGTGTGTCCCTCTGCCCATGGTACAACCGTGGTACAAAATTACTATAAACGGATGAAACTCGCAATAGGCGGTTGGAGCGTTATGTTAATGAATATGTATTGAAAATGAGCTATTTATGACGTTTCTCTAAGTTTTGTTTGGAGTTCTTTTCGATGCGTTTTAGTCCATATGACATGCATGAAGAACGACTTACCGCTACCAGACGGGCCAAGAACAAAGAAGTTCGAGTTGTTGGTGTACTTTATCTTTCCTTCCTTACCTGTGGTGTCGATAGGCATCGGCACACCCTGACGGTCAGTATAGTAACACTTCACGGGCGTATCGTCACCATGCGTCTGACGCTCCTTGTACATCAGGCACAAGGCAGCATCCGAAAGTGTCAGGAAACGGTCGTAGTCCTGACTGAGACGATATACATTGCCAGGGAACGAGGCCACAAAGAGTTCAAGCTGGTTGAAGGCACGTTTCGAGATATGGATGCCCTGACGGCTGAAGATATTCTCCAGATGGTTGGTCACCTTCTGCATATCTTTCTGGGCATCCATCGCCACAATGAGGTTATAGTGAGCATAGACGAGCTGTTTTCCCTCTCGTGCTATCACCTCCTGCACCTGCTTGATGTCCTCGACGGCCATCTGGTTTGATGGATTGGGAATGCTCGCATGACGGTTCTTCTTCTTGTCGAGCAATGCCAGCTCACGCTTCTGATTGGGCAGGAAGATGACCTGGTTATAGACAACCGTGTCCACATCGGGGATATGGTCTATCTCGCTCATCAGGTCAACGGGCATCACGGCATTGTTCACTGTCATATCGACGTAAGGACGCAGCACACCGGGCAGTCCGACGGAATCGACATCCAGCAGACTGTAGACTTTGCACTGGCGAGTGCCCATGTGAATGGCTTCGCTGTCCACCTTGAAGTTGGTCATCGAGAAATGGGCATCGCGGAAGTTCAGGGCAAAGAAGCGGTCGGCATACTCACGGGCCTGTTGCACGTTCAGGAACTCGGCACTCTTGATGCCGCCATCGTGCAGCTGGTCGGCCACCTTGCGGATCTTGACCAGGAAGTCGCGCCACTTGCTATTGTCATAGCTCAGCAACGCACTTTTCTTGCTTTCCTGCGTGATGACCAGATACGTGCATCCCTCAATATAGGGACGGCCATTGAAGAAGCGGAAATAGGCATTGGAGAGGAACTTGCCGCTGTCGCTGACTTGCAGGGCGCGACCGTCGAAGCTCTTCCTCACAAACACGTCCTGCTTATGTAGCGCATAGCCCTCGCCAAGTGTCTGGACTACCGCCGTCATCAGGTTCGTGAAGTCATAGTAACAGTCCGTGTCGGCACTGTACTTCTGCACAGGGTTCTCCATCTTCAGGATGGCCGAATACTCGCCCGTCTTGGTGTACAGAACCCCTACCCCATCCACATCTTCTATCGAGAAATAAATGTCCTTGAACGTATTGGCACGCTTGCCGCCGGTGCCAAAGGCATAGACGCTGACGGCCATTCCGGCAAGAAACAAAATAAAACCTAAGATTACTATTAATGTCATTCTGTTATTCTCTGTTTATATTCCTCCTTTCACTCCGTGTCCGTCTATGTCTGAGAGATACTAAAACTCCCTCGTCCGACGCAGCACGAACACACCTTTCTCCTCATTCTTGGAGTGCAGACCCTTCCGCTGTTTCAGGAATGTCATCACACCGCCAAAGGCGAGGACAGCCGTACACAAGATCAGGGCAGCGACGAAGCCGATGGCCACATAGCCGATGATGAACGCGACGATGGCACCGCCAGCCGTTCCCGCAGCCCAGTAGATGTAGCGTCCCTGAAAACCCAAGAATTCAAGAGGCCGCTGAAGCCCCTTGAAAACTTGGTAATCGAGATGTTCTGCACCAGTCATCATTCACCACCGATGCCGAAGAACAGAGGCAGAGCCTGGGCTGCTGCAATCAGGAAGATGCAAGCACCCACGAGCATCATGATGCTCTTCTTGAGAATCTGCTTCCGAATTGTAAAGTGCTGAATATCAACACTCCCAAAAAGCAAAAAGTACCAAAAGAAACAAACTGGAAACAAAAATTTCAAAAACCCCAAAATGAAAACATCTGCTTAACATATCTTAACACGGAAATGAACGGAAATTTTCATTTTCTATCATTTTGTGCTGCGTTCCTGAAGGTGCAAAATCAGGTATTGTGAACCTTATTGTCGTTTCAGCAATCAGGTTGAAAAAATGGCTTTAGTTGGAAAAATGTGCACGAAAAGTGGGCTTTTCAGGTGGCATTTTATAGTATTTTCTGCGAAAATACAGTTGTATGTTTAACTTTCTACGTATAAGTCTCTTTAGTCTCACGGAATTTTATTAACTTTGCACCAAAGTTTATTTTAATTGCAATTTTATGGTCACTTATTTTGATGCATGTGAGATTCTTGAAATGCTGTCTGAAGCATCTGTAAAGGTGTTTCTGGACGGCGGTTGGGGTGTCGATGCACTTATAGGCAGAGAAACAAGAATACATAACGACATCGATCTGTTCGTAGAGAAGAAAGACTATGGTAAGGCCATATCCGTGATTACCTGGAAGGGATACAGAGAAGTTGTAATGGACTATACGACCGATAGCCATACTGTCTGGAAAGATGACAACGGAAGAATAATCGATCTGCATTGTTTCGAATATGTCGAAGATGGAATTCTATATGACGGATACACTTTCCCAAGCGAAACTTTCTCAGGTAAAGGAAATATCGGGAATATTGAGGTAACATGCATAAACCCGGAGGCACAGGTACAGTTCCATCTTGGATATGAATACGATGAAAATGATGTCCACGACGTCCTGTTATTATGCAGAACTTTCAATCTTGAGATACCGGAGCAATATAAAACTCACATCTGATTCAATATGCTATGATTACTGATAGTTATGATATTGAAACTGAACCAATGATCAATCTGTTTGATTTCTACGGCAGACGTGGAGATTTTGCAGATATATGCCTGATAATATTCTCGAAGGAGATTCATCGGCATTTACTTGATTCCTACGAATCTGAAATTATTGCAACTATGCCGGCTTGCAATGGCGATACGCATATCTATAAAACAACTTATAAAGGAGTTACGATAACTTTCTACCTGTCAGGAATAGGTTCAGCAGTAGCATCCTCTCAATGTCATCTTGCAAGCTGGCTAACTGGAGCATCAAAGTTCATTATGTTCGGTTCCTGTGGCAGTCTTGACCGTACAACCACACAAGGTAGATTTATCATACCGACACAAAGTTACAGAGGGGACGGGTGTTCATATTATTTTGCAGCACCATCCGACTATATTGATATAGCCGCAAGCAAGGAACTTTCCATAATTTTCGACAAATTATCTGTACCATATATTACAGGTAAAATATGGACGACAGATTCGATGATCAGAGAAACAAAAGGACTTGTACGCAAACGTATGGAAGAAGGGTGCATCGCTGTAGAAATGGAATTGGCTGGAGTTCAATCTGTGTGCGACTTCTACAATTTGAAGTTGTATGCTTTTTTTGAAACAGGTGACATTTTGGATACAAATGGATATGAAGCCAAAGGCTTGAACAATGCCAACCATAGTTTAAACAAACTTTATATTGCTTTAGAAACGGCAACCTACATCTGAAGTATATCAGAATTGTAAATTCCCATTTAGCGGACTATATAAAAAGTATTCCATAACCATCTATACGTGGTTTACGGAATGCTTACTTTATAACAATTAGGTTTACACTCGTTTATTTTGACGGTGCAAAGTTACTCATGCTATCTGGCTCCCACAACGGGCAATAGTGCACATTTTCAAGAAAATGACGTTTTCAAGAAAAAAAATATCCCTACAAACTTAGACTATGCCAAGTTTCGTAGGGATTTTGGAGGGTATAAACATTAGATTACTTCGTCCAGTGGTAGTGACTGTCGAGCATCAGGAAGATAGCCAAGCCGAAAATAACGAGTCCAAGGACAAAGAAGAACCAGAAGAAATACTGCACATAGTGTCCGAGGTAGGTTCCGTCGTACTCCTTGTACCTTTCCTGAACCCTTCTACGTTCTTCATAAAACATTTGATTGACCTCACGGATATGCTTCTGCATCTGAGTGGTCATCCATTCATGTTGTTTGTCGAACATGTCCTGAATCTTCTTCCAGTCAACATCATCGACTCTGACTGAAACCTTCAACTTGGTTGGGGCATCCTTCAGAACATTGTCAATGTGGGTATTGATGGTGTCAACCTTACCACTGATAGTGTCAACGGCATTGCCAAGAGCAGTCTGAGCTGAATTGTACTTACGGATGGCAGACTCCAGTTGAAGAGTTGCATTGATCCAAGTGTTGGTCGCTTTGTCAATGTTCTCACTCAACTGCCTGAGTTCAGGCGCACGACTGACAACAGCATCCTCGGCATCATGCTCTTCAATCTCTTCCTGGACTTCGTTCATCATGTCATCGAAGTCAGGCTTCTGCTCGTCATCTTCGATGAGTTCTTCTACATGTTTTGTTCTTCTCATTGATATGTAGGATTTGTCTAACGGTGGAATGAACGTCTTTTCTGCGGTGGCTTGCACATGGCATGAGCCATCTGGAGGCAACGGCGAGCCCGCTCACGCTCGTCTTCGTCATCATCCTTACCCCAACCAGAGGAAGGAGCAGAACCACCACCGCCACAAGATTCGGACACGGTTGTTGCTGCATCAATCATATCAAGGAAGAGAAGCATACCTACATGAGAAATGTCCTCTCTTGATGCAGTCATATCAGAATCAGGAACCTGAACCTCATTGAGGAAGATGTCCTTGACCGTGTTCGGAATATAGATTCTCTTCATTTCACCGCTAACATTGACATTGAAGGCAGTCTTGGTAGCAACTGGCAATGGCTTAGAATTGGACTGGGTAGGTTTCGTTGTCTGAGCAACATGGCGAGCAGGGCGAGCCGGTGAAACGGAAGGTGAAGCAGGTCGCATCTTGACCTGAGTAGGCTTAGGATGCATCTTCTTCCATGTGGCTTCAAGCTGTGATACCATGAACTTTCGACCGATGGCAGAAGCCTTGAACACTGAGGCATTCTTGCCGATGGTGTAGCCCACAAGTTTGCAGTTAGTAGTGTCATACCTTGGATTGACCTCATAGCCTCTCATGCGAAGCATATCAAAGTAACGGTCAATGTCGAAACTATCCATCTTCTGAAGGGTATATTCGCAAAACTCCGCTATATCTTGTTGGCGCATTTCACGAACCTCCTGAGGTTGCTCCCAACCATGCCTTGCGTTGATAATTTCCGCAGCCCTTATTGCTCTGATGTGAACATCGTGAACATCGTTGGTCTTGCCGTCATTATCCACACGGCAACAGTCAAGATGCAGGTGAAGGGTTCCAGACTTGGAATCCCGATGCAAGGCAGCAACACTCATAGAATTGCGGAAATTGGTCTTGACCTTCTCCTTAAAGCCTTTGGGTAAAAGTCCGACTGAATCCAAAGCTTCCAATCCTTCATCAGCGAGGTTTGCCCAGTCATCCAAGGTATAGTTCTCTGACTCTTCCTTGGATGGGGAGAGTACAAACGTGGTCATGAAGCGTTCCAACTTTCGCCCAACAGTCCTGTCCTGTTGATGCAACTGGCAGTGATGCTTCATCCGATACCAGATTTCGGTGGCATCGAGATAGTCAGGCATGTGGTTCACCTTGACCACGGTTGCATCCTCCTTCTCCATTGCGTACCTTGCGGCATTGCCGCCATAGGCTACTGGTCTTGCGAGTATAATCATTCGTCTTCTTGAACTTTGGTCAGTACAGGAGAAGTAAGGTTGTCTTCAATGCTATACCAGTGTTTGATGAGTCGTTCAACGGCTTCAATCCACCACTTCATGAACTTTGGAGATCTGAACATCTTCTGCTTTTCCTCGGGTGAAGCATCGTGCAACTTACTGCGGACTTTTATCAAGTCGGTACGTGCCTCAGTCAGAGAGTTCAGGGCTTTGCTTTCCTCTGGAGTGAGTCGCTGACGTGGGTGATGCTTCTTGCCAGTCTCAACGAGATACTTGCCTATGCTCATACCACATTCCTTAGCGAGTTTTTTCAGTTCCTTCCAGTCCTTATCGGTACAGCGGAAGGAATGCACCCTTGTGGGTGTCTTCTTGATAATCTTCTTTTTCTTAGCCATATCTTTGAATATGATTAAAGGGATGAATATAAATCAGTAAAAAAGAAGGACATAGGTCTGCGAGCCTGCGAGTAGCCCGAGAAACTTTTAGGACTGCATAAATTTGGTCACAAATAATGTAGTACAAAAGGATTTCTCGAAAAGTACCTCTTAAAAATCGGTCCTTTTACCTGCTAAGTTCCCGTCAGGGCTTAGAAAGTCGTTTCGGCTTGCCGTGTTGTCCTGTATCGGTAAACGTCCTTTGGGATGGTTTGGCGGTGCAGGTCGCATTCCTGAGTCCTCAGACGGCTATTTGTTGCCGTTCTGGTTGTAGTAGCCGTTAGGCTTCTGATAGCCGTTGAAAGGCGGTCTTTGATTGCCGTTAGGCTGTTGTGGCTGCTGTCCTCCTTGCTGAGAAGGTATCTGCTCATGCTGCTTCCCTTCATTCTGCTTGCCATCGGCTTCACCTTGGGGAGAAGGGCTGTCAGCAGACTGCGGGGAATTGTTTTCAGGAGGTGATGGTGACTTGTTGCCATCTGCTCCAGACTTACCCACATTGCCACTATCATTAGATTGTGGTGATTGGTGCGACACATTGCCAGTTGTCTGAGGATTGTTGCCCTCGGCAGAGTCATTGGATTTGTCATCGGCAGAAGCAGAACCTTCCTTGTCCTTCTTCTTGTCATCAGGATCCTCAGTGATGATGACCTTGGAGGCAGGAACTTCCGCATGGATGATTGCCGTACTGTCGTTATTGCGCTTTAAGGCAAAGGCATTCGACACGAACTTGGCATCAACATACCAGCCTGAGAGACAATGAAGGGTGTAGATGCGGTTATCTTCCACTTCCTGAGAAGAGAAAATGCCCACAGCCTCCATAGCATCCAACAGCTTTGGAACCGTCTTGCGGTCTTTGTCCCAGAGTTTGGCAAGTTGGGTATTGTCAACCATAACTTGACCTGCCAAGATTTCTACTTGCTTGGTCTTGCTGATTTGCACAAGTTTTGGAACTGGCTCGGCAAGATCCACAAGCGACATGAAGCATTCCATACGGTCAATCTTGTACTTCTTGCTTCGAAGATGCTTCAACTGCTCTTCAGAGAAAGTGAAGCAACGATGTAATTTTTTATCGTCCATAGTCTATGATATTATTGAAATGTAACCGAATAAAGGGAAAAGGAATATGCCATCAAAAAGAAGAGAATCACTGGATAAGTTCAACCAGGGATTTCTTCATGTCATCATCAATGACTCGGTATCGGGCAAAAGCAACGCTGCCTTTGGCATGACCAGACATAGAAGCAACCAAATCAGGGTCTTTGACCATGCGGTAAAGATTACCGATAAAAGTCCTTCGTGCAAGATGAGAGGTAGCCACATCTGAGATTGGCTTCTTCTCTTCAATCCGTGTCTTAGGGTTAATCACAGTGACAACACGATTTACCTTGGCACGCTTCAAGATTCTACGGATAGCATCGTTGAACTTGAAGTTATAATGCTTGGGGAAGATTGGTTCATCATCACCATGGTCATGGCCATCAAGGATAGCCATAGCCTTGGGGATAAGAGGAACCCTTACAACGTCACCTAACTTGCCCTTGGTCTTGATGGGGATATATTCCAGAACACCGTCAATAATGTTCTTGGGGGTGAAGGTCACAAGATCACTATGACGGCATCCGACCATACACTGAAACACGAACATATCACGATACTCAGCAAGTTCTGCATCATCCGTTAGGTCTGCATCCAGAACTTGGTCACGCTCCTGAATGGTCAGGAAATATGGAGTGCCATAGAGTGCCTTGGGCATGTCATAGCCAAAGAAGGGGTCATTGTTTGTGACTCCCTGCTTTCGTACCCAGTTGCAGACGGTACGCATCAAGGTCATGTTAGTGACGATGGTATTCATAGATATGTCATAGTCAGAAGACAGGAAATCCGCAAACACACGAAGATCATCGGCAGTCATGCTGTCAATGTTCATCGGGTGTTTGTGTTCATCCTCAAAACGAGTAACCTTGTCAATCAGGCATCGGGTGTTGCACTCCTGATGCTTGCCGAAATGCTTGTTCTGAAGGTACCTCTCTGCCCAGATGACAAAGGATTTGCTTACCGCCATGCCACTGCCCATGCAATAGGCATTGGGGTGGTGATAGGCAAATATCAGTCGTCTTAGCCAGTCGGAGTTTGCTCCGATATAGTATTCCCTGGTTATGATACCTGTAATCTCCTTGACCTGTGAGTCAAAGAGGTTTCTGGTATCGTCATCCACAAGATTGACACGGCTCTTGTAGCCCTGTCGTTCTTGGCTCCAGTGATTGGGATTGATCTGAAGTTCGCTTGCGCACTTGACATCAAGCCCTTTGTCACGGACACGGAAGTACACCGAAGCACGGCTGTCAAGGTCGTTCTTCGATGTATCTTTCTGACGTATGTAAGCGGTAACTCTCATTGATATGTCTATGATATGACAAAAGGGAAAGAAGAAACTATCTGCGGAAATGCAGGTGACGATGCTCGGGATAGTCCGAAGCAATGTCCTTCAGCTGCTGTTCAAGTCGCTCGTTCTGGTATGGAGTGAGCGCATGGATAGCCTTGATGCAGACACTCTGCACAAGCAGGGTTCGTCTGCCGATAGTGTTTTCTTGGTCAATGCCCTTGTTGGCATGTGAAATCTCGCACAGTTCATTGAAGGCATCCTTCATACTGTGATAGCCTGTGCCATCCTTGGCATAGGTAACGGCAAGGCTGGCTACCTGAGCCAGTTTGTCGTTGTACTGCTGTTGATTGAAATCCTGATTCATAATACTCATTGATTAGTGGTTGGCAAGTTCATTCAGCTTCTGGGCTGCTGCCTCCTTGGTCTCAGCCTCAGACATGCTGCGGTTCTGACGCATCCACTTCAGAAGTTCAGCCTTCTCAAAGTAGATGAGTTTGCCGTTTGGACGGAAGAAAGGAAGCTCATGACGATGGGTCATCTTGTAGAGACTGCTCTTTGATATACCCATGAAAAGGGCTGCTTCTTCAAGTGTCAATACCTCCTTGGCTGCGCTGAGAGTGTTCTCCAGAACCTCGATGCGATGCTCAAATGACTCTACCTTCAAAAGAAGAGTCTCGTTGTCAATAGTCTTATTCATAATCTTGATATTTAGTTGTTTACGTTATCCTGAATGCTTGGTTTTGAGATAGCAAGCCCCTAAGGGTAGCGGAAACCACTACCTTGAATCAGGGCACTGCTTTTGATGAAATGAAACTGGTTGTTATCCTGAATCGGCTCGTTAGCCGTTATTCGTTATCCTGTATATCTATGACCTTGCGAGGGTGCGTGTTGGTCGCTGCCGTTCGCTTGGTTCGTGGAATCTTCTTGTTCTCGGTGTGTGGCTTGCGACTCCTGAATACCGTCTTGGTATTGGAGATAGCCTTGACCTTTTCCTCAGTCAGCACGTCTGCATAGACTGCGGTTGATTTGAGCGACTTGTGACCCATGAGTTTCTTGGTGGTCTCGATGTCACCAGTAGCCGCTTGGATCAATGTGCCAAAGGTATGTCGGGAGGTATGGAAGGAGATTGTCTTCGTGATACCTACCTTCTTGGCTATTCGTTTGAGAGCTGCATCCACATTGGCATGGGCAGGAAGGTGGAAAACCTTGTCATCCTTCTTGGGTGGCATCCATGCTTCTGCGGTTGAGCAGATTGGGACGGCATTGAGTTCCTTGGTCTTCTTCTGGACGATTACAAGTGTGTTCGTTACCTCGTTCCTCATGATGTTTGACCATCGCAAAGCCCTTATGTCGCTGATGCGTAGTCCTGTAAGGCAAGCGAAGCCAAATGCCAACTGGGTTTCCCTGACTCCGTTAGTCTCTTCGGATGCCATGAAGAGTTTGAGTTCATCGGGTGTAAGGTACAGCTTGTGACCAGACTTTGGCTTGGAGATTGTGTCTTCCTTCTCCAACTGATAGAAGGGGTTTGCCTTCAACTTGCCAGTCTTGACTGCCTTGTTGAATACTGCGACAATGCGTTGCTGCATGTTCCGCAAACTGGCATTACTCAACGGCTTTGCCTTGACTCTCACATACTTCTGAGGTACATAGTCATTCTTCAGCCAAAGAAAGAATGCCTTGAACCATGTCTTATCGAACTTCATCAGAGTGATGTGCGGTCTGCGTTTGGCTTTCAGAAACTCCTTCATGCGTTCTTGAAGGTATTGAGTCTGCTCGACAGTCCTCTTGGAATATTCGGGATTGCCGTCCATCCACTCCATGTAAGTCTGGATCCAGTCAATGACTTCGGGTGAGTCATCGTTGGGAATGTCGGGTACAACCATCAAGTGACCTTTCTCGGGAATGGTCTCGGGATGAAGGACGCGCTCGGCACGAATCTCCTGCGCACGTTTCAAGGTAGCCTCGTTGCGTTCCTTTGTCTCTTGGTTAATCTCAGGGATTAGGTAGAGGGAAAGGAACTCAAACTTGCGCTTGCCATTCTCATAGATGTCAAGATACAGGCTCTTGTTGTCGTTTTCAAGGTCTTTTTGTCGAAGTGTGATGGTCATATCAATGATTGTTATAATTGGTTATACCACTGGGGTGAAACACCACCCTGGTTTATCAAAGGGGGTGATTTCAAGTCACCTCCCTTAACTCTTTGAAGGGGGGGGGTACTTTCAAAGTACATCCTTTACTTGAACATTCCATCAATGAGGTTGATGGCTTCCTCCTTCTTCTTATCTACGATTTTCGCATAGATTTCAGTGGTCTGAATGTTGGTGTGACCCATCAACTTGCTTGTGGTGAACAGGTCTGCGCCAAGTGTCAGCATCATTGTGCCGAAGGTGTGACGTGAACAGTGGAAACTGATGTGCTTCTCTACACCTGCTGCCTCTGCCCATTTGCGAAGGGCTCTGCCTATGACGGTCTGAGTAGTTGGTATATCAAAGAAGGGAGTTGTTATTCCCTTTGGTTTTGGTAACCAACGCTTTGCCTCTTCAGAGAGTGGGATGATGACAGGCTTCTCCGTCTTCTGCATTTCCATGTCAATATACTCGCCCTTGCCGTCAGGAGTCTTGAAAATGTGAATCGGTGCAAGTTTGTACATATCACTGAGTCGCAATCCAGTGAAACAAGCAAAGATGAAGGCTTGCTTGACCTCTGGGCGGTAACTGTCGGTTGCCATGAGGGCTTTAAGTTCCTCAATGGTAAGGTATTCCTTCTTGCCATCCTTTGGCTGAATGCGCTCCTTGGCATCCAGTTCCTTCATTGGATTGTTTCGGATAATACCTTGACGGACAGCATTGTTGAGAGTAGTCGAGAACATGCCGAGGTAACGGCTTGCCGTGTTCTGGCTGATAGGTCTTGGCTCAATGTACTTGCAGTGTGAGTTTGGGAAGGTGCGAAGGAACTTCACATACCCACGGCAGAAATCAGCATTGACCTCTTCAAGGGTGATGAAGGTCTGATTGGACTCTTCAAGATATTTCTCCACGGTGTGAAGCATTTCAACACGACAATGGAGGGTTGACTTCTTGGTGCTGACTCCACCTTCACAATACTTCTTGATCCATCCTGTCAAGAGTTGTGAACCCTGCTTGACGGTTTCCCAGTCTTGCACTCCGTGACCATGGAGAGCCTTGATGCGCTCTGCCTTGATACGTTCTGCGAGTGCCATCGTTTCCTTGTTCTGCTCCTTGCAGAGTGGATTGACCTCAGGAATGATATAGAGTTTCAGATACTCATACTTTCTGACTCCCTTCCAGTAGATGTCAAGATAGATACTCTTGTTGCCATCTGCGAGAGGTTTGAGACGAATCTTAATCGGCTCCTTCAGTTTGACTTGTTTCTTTGGTCTTGCCATGCTTGTTTATATTTTATTTTGGTAATTTACTCCCGAAAGAAGGGAAAATGAATTTTGCAGAGGGTCTGCGAGGGTTGGGCTTTTCGGATGCTGATATATCGTTTCTGCATCGTGATTATGCCTTTGAAAGCATGTGCAAAGATATGAAAATCAAGCCATATATGAGAAACAAATCAGAAACAAAAATCATTTTATTATATCTTTTTAAGAGTCGGTTGAGCAAGAATCGGAAAAATCAAAAAATCGCTTATTCGCTTGATACTAAGCACTTTATTTGTCACTTCCTTTCTTATCCTTTCCAACCAATTTTGGAGGACTAAGATATTCTTGACATCCTGCTCCTCGTTGTTCATCTTGATGTACACACTGATAGCACCCACTACGGCTACGACACCAGCGATGGCATAGCACAGCTTCACGGCCACAGGCACGTACTTCGCAATCTCCGTGGTCACGGTTCCAAGAGCCGTAGTACCGGCGGAATAATCGCCAGCAGAGTTCTGAGCGAACGTTACACTTACCATGCAGAGCATTGCCAGCACCATTCCAAAACGGGGTGACTTCACTGCTTTCTCACACATGCCGACGGCTCCATTCAGGATGCCAGAAACGGCCTTACTAAACTTACTTTTCTTCATTTTTGTGTTGGTTGATTAATTTAGTTTTTATGATAAAAAATGTATTGTCTAATCGAATGGGGAGAATCCCGACGAGCCGAAGTGATAGCCGAAGAACGCTGGCAGCACAATCGTTGCGCCTATCAGGAACATCACGGCTCCAAGCATCATTAGCACGGCCTTGGTGAAACCGCCCTCGCCTGCCTGCAACTTGATATAGATGACTGTTGCATTGTAGATGGCCAGCAGAGCTGCAACGGCATAGAGCAAGCCTACGACATAGCCCATCGTCAGCACCACCTCGTCAGTCATCTCGGCGAGTGCCTGAGCCGTCAGCGAGTAATTCGTACCGCCATTGCTGATTGTCACTAAGAACAACTTCGTCATGCCCATCGTCTCACTTTCTGTTGTTTGCCTTCATAGTTCGGTACATCTGCATCGGCTTGTCCATCGGCTGACTGGAGGCAATATGATACTCCCTGCTGTCAAACTCTTCTTGGTACTTCGGACGAGCCACTATCATCTTCTCCTGGACTGATTCCTTCAGCTCCTCGAACTGATGCACACTGGCCTCACTCTCCTGGTTCAGCAAATCCTCGTCATCAGGATTATCCTCTACCGGTTGCTCTTCCTGGGCCACATCGTCATCATCACCCTGCTGCATCTGCTGACTTTGAGCAGTGTTATCAGAACTGTCAGAATTGTCTAAGTCACCCTGAGTGTCATCATCGCCATTCCTAACAACAAAGCCTTCCGCTGTTTCATCGATGACAGTCGACTTCTCCTCTCCGGCATCGGCGGTGTTGAACTCCTCGACGTCCTCTTTCTTCTTATCTTTCTTTCCATGTAGATCGAAGGCTATCGTCACACCCATGTAGAGGATGTAAAGGCCTGTCACTACCATTGCATAAATTGTAAATGCTCCCATGTCTGTTTAGTTTTACGGCTGCAAAATAACAGCTTTCCGAGGACATAGGATGCCTGAGAAAATTTCCTATCATGACTTAACACTTCATGATTGAAATCTTCGCCAAAAGGCACAAAAAAAGCGATACAACCGCCCGTCACAGGTAGTTGTATCGCCCCTTGTCTTACAGATTGCTAAGACTTCGGTTATCCTTTTTTTATTAATCTTTTAAACCGTATGAATACTAATATCTATTATTATATATATGTCTTCACTTCACTAATCCCTTACATAGCAGTTCTCCGTAGGTTGTTAACTCACAGGTTAGCCGATAGATGAACTCAGGCGGTCGAGTATGCTTCACGTAGTCAAGTAACATTTTGAAGGCATTCTGCTTTTCATTGTAATCCCATAACAAATAGTAACGAATCCAGGTTCGCGTAATCTCAGGTTTAGGGAGATTAAGAAATCGCAGCACAAACACAGTCAGGAGAAGACTTTCGCTAGTGTTATAATAGACGCTCTTCCCTGTCTCACGATCAATCCAATCAAACAACATATGAGCCGTGTTATCCTTACGGTTGATGGCTATCTGAAAACATTCTATCTTATACCAACTGCATAAAGCTTTCGATAGATCCAACAAATCTTCGATGGTAATTCTTGGCGGCACCTTGAAAATGCCCTCGCGCACAGATTGCAACTTCTTCGTAGGTGGATACTTTGTCTTATCCATGACTACAGCTTCGATTATCTTGATTCGCTCGTTATAGCTCTCGCTCTGCCAATACTCAGGTGTACGATCGAGGTCGCGAACACGTCTGGTAAAGTTGATTACGCCCTTATACATATATGTAGTCTTTTTTGTGTCGGTTCACCACTTCCTTTGCCAATGCCAGAAGATTGTCATAGCCTTCATAGAGGTAGTCGCAGTTATTAGACTTCTTGAATCTACGCATGACAGTCGTAGCAAGTACCTTACCCGTCTGTGAGGTCGGGAAACAGCAGCTGACATGCTCATAATACTCGATATCAAGCAAAAGATCCATCAGGTTCCTGTAGTCGTTCAGCACAATACAGTCACAACGTTCAGGTAGTCCCCTACCCTGCTCCTTCAGCAGCAGTGTCTTATAAGCCAAATAGTCGAACAAGTCGACAAACAGGCAACACTGTTTACAACGGATAGCTTTCTTGAAGGGGATGCAGACTGTGCCTGGTTCATCAATGGTGATGGGTAGCGTCATCGGAAGGTCACTACTGAAGAACTCCATACCGCCATGCTTGTTTTTGATGCCTACACCATGGCAGATGCGGTTGTGGCACAACAGTTCCACATGCTTCATCTGCGTTTTTGGCACAACATCCTGTGGAAATCCAACAGACTCCAGCATTTCCAAGCAGTTTTCATCCAAAGGGGTGACGAAACGGATGCTGGCATCGCCGATATGAAAAAAACGCTGGTTCAATCCGTCACTCATCGACACTCGCTGATAGAGAACCGAACATACATCCTGCCTCGTGAACTATGAATGGTCACGATATCATCGCGCTGCTGCAACTGCAGACCCTTGCGCTTTTCCAATACACCAGAGTCCAGAACAAGCTGTCCGATGGCACGGAGGTTGCCTGCTGCTGTCTCTGTAGATGTGGTCTCTTCGTAAAGTTCGGTGGGAATCTTTATCAGGAATCGCATCAACCATTTGGGACGCTTCCTGACATGCTCTGTCTTAATTACCTTATATACCTGCATAATACCAAATGTTTAAAATTCGGTTGCAAAGGTACTCGGATAATTCTTTTATTTAGAAATTTAACATTTCAAAATTTCGAAAATTGACAAAGTTTTATATTTAAAAGGAACATTAAGGAACAGATAATCTTGTTTGTTCCGATGCATTGCTCCGACAAGAAATCAGTCCTTAATCTCCTCGTAAGTATCCATTGTTTCATTCAAGAAGTTGTCCATCGCCTTATAGACGTAAGCCTTGATGTCCTTGATTTCGCCCTTCTTGTCATCATGCACCATCATATAAATAGTGGAAACTTTGGTTATCATCTCCTGAATGTTCTGCTCGTTGATGCGCTTCATCAAGCTCTCAATCTCACGCTGGGTGAAACCAAAGTGCTTCATGATCATATTCTGAAGTTGTTCATACTGACGGTCAAAGACTGCCTGATCTTCATTGTTCACCAACTTTGGAGACTTGTAAATACGGAACTCAATCTGGTCGGGTTCACCGGCCTTCTTGTAGCCCGTGTATTTTTTCTCATAAGTGAAGTAACAGTCGCAATAACCGGCACGGGCCAGCTCTTCCAATTCCTTTTGAGCGGGGTCGAGCACACGGGCGGCAAGTTTACGGAACTCACGGTATTTATCCTCCAACTGAAGCCACTTGCGGAGTTCCTGAGAAGACATCACACTGCGCCCTACTCGCGTCCAGGCCGTGATGTACATATAGATACGCTGCGTGTACTTGTTGTTACTGCTGGTCACGACTTCCTTACCCAGACGATGCCAACCAAGTTCGAACGTCACCAACTTCTCGGCCACCTCCTTGTCAATATGCACCACGACGTAGGTCTTGTACTTCTCTTCAGGGATGAAGACATCGCACAGGCTGGTGACCTTACGATAGCGCTTGCCCTCCTTCGACTTGAAGGGAATCTCGACGGGAATGGCTGGCAGCATCTTCAAGGAACTGCGGAGTTCATTGTAGTGGTTACGGTCGATGCCGAAACTGCGAAAATCGAGATTGAACGACAGGCCACCTTTCTCGTTGGCGATCTCACCGCGTTGGACGGTGGCTAAGCTTGACACACCATTACCGGCATTCAGCATCTGGCGGAGGATATTCTGCAGACACTCCAGAATGGACATGAGCACCTTGTTCTGCACCGACGTATAGTTGTGGCGCATCAGGGTGAGCGTCAGCGGAGCCAACAGCCAGGTCTCTTCCTCGATAGGGATGAGTCCTTCGGGCAGTTTCACTTTCGTGCTCTTGCGACCAGGTTTCTTCTTGGGCTTCGTCTGCTTGGCAGATGCTCCTTCGTTTGTTGTTGACTTAGCTGTAGCCATTTATAATGATAATTTGATATCGAACGTTCAATTTCGGTTGTAAAAGTACGCTTTTTCTGCGTAATAACCAAATTTTAACACGACTATTTTTATACCGCCACAAAAAGGGAACATGGGTTTAAGAATGTTCCCTTTTTGTTCCGATTACGTCTTAACTAACTGACTGATAGTCAGATATTATCATTTTTAGGTGCACGATTTTGTTCCGCTTTGAAAATGTTCCTTTTTTGTTCCGCAAAATGCCCAAAACTCTACTGCATACGCGGTCTGACGAGGGGTCGAAGTGCACGATTTTGTTCCGCTTTAATGCTTGAATAATAAAAATTGTTAATCACAACGTCTAAAACCCTATCTATGCTCAAAAACAGGGTAAGAGGTGCACGATTTTGTTCCGCTCCAGAGTGTTCCTTTTTTGTTCCGCTCAACAGCTCGATACCCTTTTTTTCCTTACATTGAGGTGCATTATTTTGTTCCGATTGATGGCTTTATCGCCACAAAAAGGGAACTTGCACGATTCTGTTCCGCTTTAATGCGCTCTTATAGTTTACTTTCAGTAAACAGAAATCTTCACTATTTCGACTCGCCAAAATGTTCCTTTTTTGTTCCGCTAAATTGCTGAATCGGCCATTTATAGAGACTTTCGCCTACTTCAAAGTGCATTATTTTGTTCCGTTTTGTGTCTTCGACATCAGCTAAACCGCCACAAATTCGTGGCTTTTTCATCAGATTGTTCCTATTTTGTTCCGTTTTTCGGCTCGATAGCCTTTGTCTACTGGGCTTCCATCCGCATTAGGTGCACAGATTTGTTCCGCTTTATAGCGTATATATATTCATTCCTTTCCCTTTTCTTTTCCCTACCGTTGAAAAATCTTGTTTAAGATAGTTTTCTTTCTTATTAAAATCAAGTATTAGAACTATAGAGAATGCGAAATGCCTTTATTTACAGGGTTTTTCAATGATTTGCCGCCACAATTTGGTAACATTTGCGCCACAACTTAGGAACTTCATCGCCACAATTTCGTAACCCTGCCGCCACAAAAAAGGAGCGTAATCGCCACAAATTAGTAACATTTATCTTTACCCGCCACAAATAGGGAACTTTTGCGCCACAAATAGGGAACTTTTTAATTCTGAATTTCTAAATCTTGACAAATTTTGTCGTTTTTCAACTAATTATGAAGAGTGTTGCAACCTCTCCCCTACCCTATATGGTTCAAAAACGCTGTTATTTTGGAATCTTTGAAAACCCTGTCTATGTAGTTATTTCAAGCCATCACCGCCACAAAAAAGGTACTTTCCTCACATTTGAGAAAAGCACCTTTGGAACAAAAAGGGAACTTTTTCCACTTTTTTGACTAAAATGGCATATCTTTGTCCTTCGTACCCTTGTTTATCTCTTTTGCCAGGGCCATGTAATCCTCAGCACCGTTGCACTTGGGATTGTAGTCAAAGATGCTCATGCCACAGGCTGCAGCCTTGTTTAGTTCCTCACACTGACGGATAGCCGTGTGGTACAGGTTCTCTGGGGCCTGTGTGAGCAGCAGTTCCTTGATCTGCTTGCTGACACCCCACTTCGTTTGTTTAGTGAGCAGATAGTGGCCACGAACCTCTTTGTTATTCGCGCGTATAATCTGCGTGAGCTTCTTTGCTCCAGGAATCGAGAACTTGTCTGCAATGGGGATAATCAACTCGTCAGCGGCCACGATAACGTTGACCAGCATGGCGCCGGAACCAGGAGCAGAGTCGATGATAACGTAGTCATACTCGCCCTTCACTTTTTCAAGCCATTCTGACATGTATTTCGTAGCACCGGCATCCTCCTCGATCGAGAGTTCGATGTTGTGTGAATCAGCATCCAAAGCCGTTGATCCTGGAATCAGGAACAGCTTCTTGGAAACCTGCTGTGGATTCACTTCTATATCATCGTTGTTCAAGTAGTCTGAGAGCGTAGGAACAGTTACTTCCTCAACGCTCTGCATGGTCAGGTTACACTGTCCGTCAGCATCTACCAAAAGTACGGTTTTACCCATCTTAGCGAGGGCGGCACCGAGGTTTGCCGCAGTCATGGTCTTCCCTACCCCACCCTTGTGGTTGACGACGGTTATAATCCTTGTTTTCTTTGTTGTTGCCATAGTCATAATCATTTAAACCAGTTCTGGATACGCATTCATCACTGCGTAGCCAATAAGCTCCTTGATAGTTCTCTTCTCCTCCTTTGCTTTCTTACGCAGCGCTTTGACCAAAGTTTCAGGCAGTTGTAGATTGACAGATACCTCGTCAATACCCTTGATGAGTTCTTTACGGGGACGGCCTTGCTTGGGATGTTCAAACTCAATGCCTTTGGCACCACCCTGTTTGATAATCTGCTGGGCTACCTGCTTGATAAGATCCTCAGAAGCCATCACATCTTCCAAAGTAAGCGGTTTACGAGCTTCTGGAGCTGCTTCAGGGCTAGCCTGAGCTTCCACAGGAGCATTTCCCTGCGGTTTTTCAGGCGTTTCAGTGATTTCTGGAGCTGGTGTCGCTTCAGTTGTAGAATTGGCTGCTGGAGCCTCACTCTGAGCTTGCACGATGTTATCGAGCTTCTCTACTGTCGTTCCATTCAGGAACCCCGTGTTACCTTTCTTCTTGATAGCCATACTTCGTTGCGTTTAAATGTGTCGCAAAGATAAAGAATAATCTTTAATAAAGAGCAATCCTTTTATCTTTATTATACAATCAAATATCATCTTTAATAATTATTAACTATATTCTTTAATAATTACGAAATAAAACCTTTAATAAAGAAAATACTTTGTCTTTAATATAGACCTATATTTCTCTTTAATAAATATCTGAGTTTTATCTTTATTAAATACTTAAGCTCGTCTTTAATCAATATGAAGAGTTTATGCAGATTAATGTCGGATATGTCTGAAAATT
>NZ_NPJB01000046.1:0-11429 GCF_002251345.1 Prevotella sp. P4-119
CTTCATTGTCAATACTCTTGGAGCTTTGGCAGCATATTGCTTCTTTCCTAAGAAACCTACAATTGCCGTTCAAAGGACTATTGATAGACAATTGACCTTATTCTAATTCGTCGAACTCACGTTAATTTAATAAATTTGCAGAAAAATTCTGAATCATGATCAGTAAAACTTATCTCAGATATATTTGGCTGCTTGACACTATCAAGCGATCAAAATACCCTCTCACCTTCGAGGATATTGCTAAGAGATGGGAGGGCTCTCCATATGCCTATATGGGTGGTTTACCAATACGTACCTTCCACGAACACCGTAAAGGTATTGAAGAAATGTTTGGAGTTATCATAGAATGTGATAAATCCAAAGGTTACATATATTATATAAAGAATCCAGAAGTCTTGATCCAAAATCCTTATGCACAACTTTTATTGCGTAAGTATAGTGTTCCTCAGGACTTCTCAACCTTCAATATGATGCGTGACCGTATTTTGTTGGAAGAGATACCCCATGGTACTGGTTACTTCGACTCCGTTGTTGAGTCTATGAGGACAAATACAGAACTTGTGATTGACTATCAACGATATGAGGGACAACGAGAAACACTTACAATGCAGCCTTATTCTATGAAGGTGTACAATAGAAGATGGTATGTACTTGGCTATATTAAAGAAAAGGAATCTATCAGGCATTTGGCATTGGAAAGATTTCTTGACCTTCATGCAACGAATAACAAGTTTGAATTTCCAAAGGACCTCATCCCACGAAAGTACTATGACAATGTTGTGGGAATATATGTGAATGAAGAACTTCCTGTCGTTAATCTGAAAATAAGAGTGTATGGCGTGCAGACGGAATACATGCGCATGCTACCTCTCCATAAATCTCAGCGTGAGGGCGCATCAAAGTACGGTGAGTTTGCTGAGTTCTCCTATAGAGTGTGCTTGACACCAGAATTAAAGTCAAAGATATTGGCATTGGGATCAAATGTTGAGGTGTTAGAACCATTGGAATATCGTGAAGAGATTAAAAATGAAATATGTACAACATTAAATAGATATTGAGAATGATGAATTTTAAGAATGAGTTAGAAAATGTAATAGAGCAATCATTTAAGGAACTTCGTTCTGGATCGACAGGAACAAGATTAGTATTTCCTAAGTATAGTGGTGGTACAAAGAAGAGAGTCAGCGAACAAGAACTGCGTTTCGTTTTTGTAGAACTATTGCAACCTCTTCTTAAGAAATACGACTATTATTATTCTGTAGAAACTCCAACCGAAGACAAATACCAATTTTCTAACAAAGGGAAGTATTGCACACCGACAGCATCCGAAGACGGTCAATCTGCAAGTTTTGATTTGACTATAAAAGATTCTATTGGCGAAAATATTGCAATAATAGAGTTTAAGGCTAAAAGTGCATCAACTCATGAATATGCGAAAGATTTATGCAAACTTTGGAATCCTAAGGAAAAAAGCAAGTATAAGTATTTTATTAATCTATTTGAGAAAATAGAAAAGAGTACAGAAAAAGCATTCTGCAATAAATTAGAATCGTTGCCAAAGACGTCGAATGAAAAGGTCTTTATCTGGGCAGAGTCTCTTCGTGAAAAGGACAAAACTATAAGAATAGAAAAATAATGCAGCGTCCTCTGCGACGTTTTTGCAGAGGAAACACCATTTTTGATAGAATCGTGATGCTTTCATTCGTATATATATAATAGAGACATCTAATTTCAATAGTACAATGAACAGGAACATCACAAATTTCGTTAGTCAGCCAGTAGAGTCATTTATTAAAGAGGCTTCAGTGTATCCATTGCTCACTGTTGAGCAAGAAAATGAGCTTGTGGAGCGTATCAAGCAAGGTGACGAAGAAGCCATCCTGGACTTATATGACTGCAACCTCCGTTTCGTGGTAAGTGTAGCCAAACAGTACCAGAACAGAGGCAAATCAATGGAGGAACTGATAGGGGCTGGTAATAAAGGACTTGAACTTGCAGTGCGAAGGTTTGACCCACAGCGAGGCTTCAAATTCATTGCATACGCAGTTTGGTTCATTAGGGCAAGCATTCTTGAACTCCTTGAAACTTCAAAGAATGGTATGAATCTATCAGATCTCACAGAAGAAGAGAAACGAGAGCTGGTTTCAAGAATGTCCAACGAACGTGAAAAAGAGATGCTTACCAGATGGTTCGGTCTTGTAGACTCGCCAGAGTCACTTGAAGAAATATGTCAAAGCATGAATCTTACAACTGAAAGAGTAAAACAAATAAGAGAAAGGGCTATCAAAAGATTAGTGGAGAATGGAAAAAGATAACACAGTGTATCAGCAACGACAATGGATATTGGACGATTATAATTCGATAGTTGAAGAACCAGAATCTTATGGTTATGATAGCATAGACGGACATTTGGACGAAATGATACAAGATATTAAGTCAGATGTTGATAGTGTTTTTAAGTGTAATATAGACGTAAGCGTCATCAAGAATGTGATAACTGAATATGAAGACAAAAGAAAGAATAGCCCAGTTGTTCAATAATCTGGATATATGGATTGGGCTCCCGAAATATCAGGCAGAAAGAAGGCTTGACGTTTTCTTTGGCTTGTATATGGAAGACATTCTGAAGGAATGCCGTAGCGACCTTTTCGCAGAGGAGGATCAACTGATTCTTGTGCCAGAATTTCCACTTCAAAAGAACAAGTCCAATAATGAGTGTACCAATATAGATTATCTAGTATTCAATATAACAAAGAAATGTGTCCATGCAATTGAGTTGAAGACAGACACACATTCTGTTGACGATGACCAGATAGACTATTACGGCAAGTTCAAGCATGAGACTTCACTAGAAGACCTCTTCTCTTTTGCGAAGAAAAAAAGAGCTGGGCGCAGTGGCAGGAAGTACAGATACCTGTCAGAGTACATAACCGAGAACCATTTGGAAGAATGTCAAACGAAGGGAAATGTAATATACATATTGCCAAATTGCGATTTTCCTGATTCTATCAAGATTTCGGACAACGGTTTTGATTCAATAACATTCTCAGACATAGTAAACAGAATGGAGAAGTATGCTACTGATGACGAACTTCTAAGTGCCTTTATTCATTTTTTACAGAAACATCAATGAAGATAAAAATACATAGAGGACTCGACCAAATCGGAGGTTGTATAACGGAGATTTCCACGGAAACCTCCCGAGTTTTCATCGACTTTGGTCAGAACCTGCCTGGCAACGGCGATCCAACTACTCCCGAAGAGGACGAAGCAATGGTGACGGAGATATTTGCCCACAACAAGAAGCAGCATGAAGCCGTATTCTACACCCATGGTCATGAGGATCATGTCGGATTGTTTGAATACATTCCTGAAGATGTTCCTCAGTACATGAGTGAAGGAACCAAGGGATTGCTGGAGATAAAGTACGACGTTCTTTACGAGGGCGCAGACCTAAAAGTTAACGAACTCCTCGAAAATGAATGTGACTCGCAGGAGTATAGCGATGCATTGAATAGACTCATATCCGCTGACAACAAATGTAAGTTGCTCAACAAGATTGAGGTATGGCAACGCACTTCGTCACGCAAAGCTCCAGAAAGCATTAGCATTGGCGACATCAAGGTTACACCTTTCTTCAACTGCCATAGCATCTATGACTCCCACATGTTCCTCATCGAAGCAGACGGCAAGCGTATTTGGCACATGGGTGACTATCGCGAGCATGGTTACATGGGTAAAGGGCTGATTCCAACACTGAAGAGATATGCCACAGACATCGATGTGCTTGTTACCGAAGGAACAATGCTGAAGCGTGAAGACAAGTGCATCCATGAGCATGTTGTATCGTACAAGATGCAGAATGTGATGAAAGCCTTCAAGTACGTCTTCGTCCTTGCATCTGCTACAGACATTGAGAGACTTGCAGCTATCAAACAGGCTTCTATCGATGCAGCCAAACCACTATGCATTTGGTCTTTGTTTATGAAGAAGACGATGGCATACTACACAGAGCGCGAAGCAAAAGCATCAAAAGGTTTGTTCTCATTCGAACCATTGTTCTACAATGATCGACTGCTGAAGAAACTGAAGCAGACTGGTATGACAATGGTAGTAGGTACATCGCAGATGGAACGTGTAAAAGGATTGCTCGACAAGCTTCCCCAGGAAGAAACACTTCTCATCTACTCATCATGGAATGGTTACTACAAGGATCCAGAGCAGGTGAAAGCCAAGCCGAAGTACAAGCAGTTCCGCGAAATGTTCCACAATATAGTGGATATACACACCTCAGGTCATGCCGACCGCCAGACAATCGAAAAAGTCATCAAAATCGCTAAACCAAAGGAAGTTATCTGCATACACAAGGAAGCAGATGCAGAATTATAATATTGTAAGATATGGCAAATATCATCTATACAAATCATTTTGAAAAGATCGATCTGTTTCAAAGACTAAAGAAGGAAGGTCGGATTGTGAATACTCCTTTCCGGAATAAGGTTTCGGAAAACTCTTTTTGTTTTGAAGTTGGAATGAAGCCTTCCAAAACAGAAGAATACAAGGAGCGTTTGCTTCAGACAATAAAGGATGTCTTCGGAATCACTAACAGTTCTTTTGACGAAAAGTTTAACCAAGCTATAAATGGTGCAGGTCAGGAATGGAATGAGCTCAACGTATTCCACTCATCTTCACTCCTCACATTACTGTGTTTTTACAATGTTAGTAAAGACAATCCACTTTCTGTAGAGATTGAAGGCAAAACCTGTAAATTTACTACGAGTGAATTTGAAGTGTCTAACATCATCGGAAAGAATATAAGGGGCAGGAATTATTCATCCCATATTGACGTAAAGCTCACAGGAACATGTGAAGGTAAGTCTGTCTCATTATATTTAGAGTCCAAATTTTCAGAGTATGTTAACCAGAGGGGAAATACGTCCTTCTCATACACGGATGATTATAATTCAATATATTCTAAGCTGCAAGGTAAGATAGAAGACTTGGATATTAACATAGGAAGTGATAAGATAACATTGGTCCAAACCAACAACAAACGGCCAGCTCGTTATTGGCAAGGAATAAAACAAATGATCTCACACTACCAGGGAATGAAGAATTGCAAAGATGAGAGTAAACTCATCTACCTTGGAGAAATATTATATGACTTCCGTCCAGACATATACAAGCCGAATGACTTCTTCGGAGATTATGAAGACATACACAAGCAACTTGTAGATGCATTAGAAGAAATAGATTCACAACCACAAACCTTCAAGGTGGGAAAGAACATACTAACATATCAAGGGTTGTTCATTAACTACAGTTTGGATGAACGAGTACGCGAACTCTATGACCTATAATGTGTTGCATGAAATATAAAACAATAATACAGAACGAATATGAAGACAAGAATTATTTTATTGGCTCTCTTTTGTTCCACGATTGCACATGCTCAATCAATCATTGATCAGGTATTTAAGACGATAGTTCCTGAGACAGAAAGAGCATTCTATAATTTTCAATCAATCGATGGACAGACAAAAATCTTAGGCTATGGCAACGGCATAAGCAATGTGTATGACGAGAAGTGAAACACGTTAGAAAACCACAATGCTGGGCAAGAGGAACTTAATACGGGTTATTACTACTTGACCAGAAGCTATCAATATGATAGCAACAGAAAAACATATACTGCTACTGCTTGGGAGAAAACAGACTATCCAAATAAGTCGGCAAAATATGCCTATAATATTTGGACTGACAATTTTAACAAATTCTATAATGGAGAGGCAAACACTCTTTATTATCTAAGGAACGTGGATCAGGTTTTTCTAAGGTCTCACTCAGTTTCAACATTTAGTGATAGCTATACGGGTATCGCTGGTCAATTAAACCGTGTCAGTCATTATTATACCGCTTTAACAACAGAATTTGATTTAGTTGATTGGGATGGCAATATTTTGTGTAAAATTGAACCACCATATTACATATCTAACGGTTTTTGTCAAGCAATAGATGTAAAAGATAAAACATATGTGATAGTAACAGCATATAGTATGTACCCTAAGAGTGTCATTCAAGATTGCGACACATATAGTACTGCAGAATATGACTTGTCTTCAAAGGAAGTTGAGCCTGGTTATTATCATTATTTCATTTATGATTATGACAATAAAACTAATTCAATACAAATGATAAAGACAGATAAGTCTTTAGCAAACAGAAAAGAAGTCGCTCGTTATGATCATAATGGAATCAAGCTGAGTAGTCCACAAAAGGGTGTTAATATCATACTATACTCCGACGGAACATCAAACAAGGTGATAGAGAAATAAATGAGAATACTTCAAATATCAGATACCCACAATAGGCATAATGAGCTGACTAACCTTCCTGAAGCTGATGTTGTCATTCATTGTGGCGACTTCACAGAACAAGGCACAGAGGAAGAAACTCTCGACTTCTTAAACTGGTTCATAGAACTGCCATATAAACACAAGATATTCGTCACAGGAAACCATGACCTCTGTCTATGGGATGCTGAAGGCATAGAAGACCTCCCAGAGAACGTCCATTTCCTCCAGGATCGAGGATGTGATATTGAGGGCATGAAATTCTTTGGACTGGCGTACAATCATTCGGAAGAACTTCTTCCAAGCGGAATAGACGTACTTGTCACACATGAACCGCCAATAATGATACTTGATCAATCGTCAGGAACCCATTGGGGCAATGCACCTCTTCGGAATAGAGTGTTTGAGATTAAGCCTAAATACCATTTGTTTGGTCACGCACACGATGCTTATGGCACAAAAAAGCAAGAAGGCATTGTATTCTCAAATGGAGCAATCCTTGATGATAGTTATAGTAAGATTAATAAAGCACATATTTTTGAAATAACAAAATAGCGACTATGGATAAAAATACATTATATGAAGCGCTTGCTGGTTTCAATGGCGTATCTGACATTAAATTGGAATCGGTGAAACAAGAAGAATTATCAAAACAATTCTCCGAGGTAGCGAAAAGAATATTCAACACAGGCTATTTTGAGGTTAATGGAAGCCGACGCATCTACCCTACCGTTATTGAGTTCTATTATCACGAAGAAGTAGAAGGTGGATTGGAGGATCCAATTATGTACCATACTAACCTCAATAATAAGGGACAAGTTGATTATTATCCCTTCGGTTCATTTAACTTTCACGTTTCTGGCTTGGATGTGACCTTCGAAAAGAAGGATGAATATCGAGCATCCTTTCTTATAAGGGAATATGACGTGTATTCCCTCAAAGATGGAGCCTGGATAAAAGACAAATCAGAATGTCGTTCAACATATATCTATGAGGACATGCTAATGGGATTATCTGTATTTGATGGCATATCCATCAATTGGGTAACAGAACAGTCAGCCATCGAATATAGCGTTACTACAACAGAACGCAAAAATGTGGCTTCATACCATATAGAGAATAACAAATATGTTAAGGACGAGATAAGTAACGAAGACTACAAGAATCTGCCAGATTCAAAAAAAACTCTTTACTTCTCATATTCTGGAAAGAAATACAAGAAGTGTACAAGACAATGGAGTTATCATCGTTTAGTAATACTCTAAAAAAAAGTAGATTGTTTGAAATACTACAAGCAATCTACTTTTTATTATGTATTAAGGCATACATCTATTGTTGTATGGGAAATACTCCCAAGTTACACAATGCAATCCTCCCCCTCGTTCGATAAGAGGTTTAGCATAAATTGGAATGATTTCATCATCTGGAAAGAGTTCACTAAACTTAGCTATGGCAGCTTGGTCATTGTCGCACTTTGCATCCTTTGCCAAGCAAGGAAGCAGTACAGCACCTGGAACTTTCAGAAAATTCAGGTAACACCACGAATCTTCTTCAAGTTTGCAGTCGTATGACAGTTCCACAAAGGGAAAGTGTCCATCAATCATTTTTAATAAACGTTTGTAGTAGTCAATCTTTTTTCCTTTTGCTGTCTGGCAATAATTGTTAAGGAGAAGTCTGCCATCTGGTAAAGGAGCAACCATTCCATCAGTATGACCATAGGGCTCATCCATATCCCATGGAAGAAGGACAATATCTGCAGCAAGAGATAAGTGAAGTCTTTGTATCAACTCATGTAATGGCCAATACGAATTCTCCATTAATATCTTATCGGTCATGAAGACTGTACTAATTCTATTGCCATGTAGCCTCACATAGTTTCCTCCATCAAAAATGAATCCCATTCTAAGAGGAATTTTTATGTTTAGATCTTTGCATGCATCTATTTGGTTTGTGATATATTTGCGGTTACATTTTTTGTCCCACAAATAATCTGGTTTGTATTCATATGTAGCATAGTAACCATCATCAAACAATGATACTGGCATGTAGTCGCGACACCATATATCATTTGTGTTACTCAGTTCCATGTGATTAATACCAAGGCGGTCAAGAACCGCAAACAAATCTTGTGCAACTCCCTTGCTAAAACTTGTTGTACGCAAGTATGGCGAAGTGCAAATAGTTAATTTCTTATCCATAGTAGTTTCTTTCTATTGCCATTGTTACTTTTCCAGTTGAATTTTTGTTGTCTTTTACGACGTGCAAGTGCCGTATGTTCTTTTCGTCTTTGTTATCATAATATGCTATGACAATTCTATCTGACATAGGTTCTATATGTTCCCTAAAAGGCACAGAATTGCTGACTGTTGGTTTGTCAACAAACATACCTCTTCTTGCTGTCATTGATTTCTGAACTATAACAGGAATGTTAAGAGACAATGCTAAAGCCTTCAAAGTTGCCATCGACAAATCTAAGACTCTGCTTTTTTTCAATAGCATAAGCTCGGACGGCAGCTCCATATATTCTATGTCATCAACAAAAACATATTTTGTTCCAAATGATTTCCTAAATACCTGAGCCTTAGTGCAAAAATCAAACACCGTCATATAATCATCAGCGATTAGATAAAGATCTGCAATCTGTTCATCATTTTCTTGGCAAGACAATTTAACAATACCATCTTTATCAGTTGATGTCAATGAGAAATATTTCAAGTAATCAGTATCACCAAAAAGTCGATAAGATACATCTTTAGCGAACGTCTTTATGTCAGTTTTACGACACCAGACAACGGCTGATCTTTTTGCGTGGCTAATCAGTTGACTTATGACATCATTGAAATAGTTTTCTTTGTCATTATAACTTTCATATGTAATAACTGTTACAAGCTGTGCATCGGATGGATATTCTATCAAATCCATATCAAAATCCCAGAATATTTCTTCTTTGTCTTCCAATATGATTCCATCTGTACATCTAGCGAAGTCAATCATCACGTCAAAAACCTTCTGCAGGTTCTCATCAGAAACAACATTTTCAAGACCACAATTCCGTAATCGTACTTTGATTCCCGATAACAGATTTTCATAGTTGATGATTTCACCCAGATACTGATTCCAGCAAGAACTGAATGCTCTATCTATGATGAACCAGCACATAGTAGGTAGGTTAAAGTCAATATTGTCGTACACTGCTTTTTTCAGGACCCTTGGACAGAACCAGCCATGTCCGTATTTCGCTTTGGGATAAAAATCAATATACTTTAATGGCTTGATGTAATCCGACTTAAAGAGAATCAACTCTTGTTCTGCTTTTTTCCTGCTATATTCATTCCCTTCCGCAACTGCAAGTTGATATAGGTAGAAAGAGTAATTCAGGTTCTTTTCTACTCCGGCACCTTTGTCATAACAGTTTGCAAGTGTTAACAGAATGTCGTCACCTCTTTCATTAAGAGCATGAATACAATAGTCAAAGCCTTTATGGTGATTAAGGTGACGCTCTTCACCTAAGAGATAGATGTATGCAAGATTTTCTATTGCATTTATATCGTTCCCTACAGCAGCTTTTTCTAACCATTCAACACCCAAATCAACATCCTGTTCCACTCCTTTAGCATCGAGGTAAATGACACCTAAGCGATTCATGGCTTCATAACATCCCATGTTTGCTAGTTCTTTAAGCAAGGATATTTGCGCGTCTATATCAGGAGAACCATCTTCCGAATAAACACCATGAGCAATTTCTTCAATAATTCGGAATGCATGTTCCCAACTCTTAGATTCTATCATTAAAAATCTACAGAAGCCAAGAGCGTCATTTTTGTTTCTACATGATTTTCTTATCATAAGATTTACCTTTGATTATTAGTTGCCATTAACAGCTGTTTTTGTCGAATTCTGAGTGCAAAGGTCTATCTGTTTTCCTGAAAAAACAAAAAAAAACCGTTAATTCGGGTTAAGATTTTTTTAATAGATATTTACACGTAAGTGTATTGTTATTTAGTTATTTATAATAAACTGCAAACAATAATTTATAAAGCAAAAAGCCCATATTTACCAAGAGCAGACGGCAAATATGAGCTATTAAGAGATATTAATGAAGAATGTTAGTCCTGGATAACCAACCTCATGGCTGATTCATCAAGAGCAACATGATGAGCAAAAGATATTGAGTGTCCGTCAGAAATGGCTGACACATCAACGCCACGACGAACAAGCTCATCAATGAGAGCATGATCGTGTGCAGCACGAGCTGAGTTGAAACCACGGTTTCCTACCTGTGCATTAAAAGATTCAACAAGTGAAGTGAGAGGTGCTTCAGCGAACTGTGAAGCGAATTGTGATAAAATGTTCTTTTCCATGTTAGGATGTTTTTGAAGTTTAACTTAATCTTCCACATCGTACCTTGGCCACCGTGGCTGCCCTTTGGGCTTAGTTGAGGATTTCATCCTCAACCTCCTAAAAGCTCGGTTGGCGAGTTCGCTAAAAGCGACTGCTCTTGATGTTTCATGTGCAAAGGTACGAAAAATAATTGAAAGACAATCAATTCTAATAGGAAAAGTCAAAGATTAGGGTGGGAATTGTCCAAACAGGCATCAACAGCCAGTACGACAAAAGAAGGAGTGTCCTTCAAGCTAAACTGACGGAAAGTATCAAGCAAAGTGTTTAGTTTTGCTTCATACCTTCTGGCAATGGATTGAAAGACTCTCCTTGTCGTACCTTTACCAGAGGGTTATTCTTCTAATAGTCGATACCCTCACCATCAGAAGAATATCTCTACGGCAAACTGTTCATGTCCGTTTAGACAATGGTGTGGGCAACGATTATAACGAAAGAATACTCAGCAAAACTGCTCTACAATGTATTCAGACACTTCTGCAGCAAAAGTAATCTGCGATGGCAACATCTGTGAATACTTCTGCACGCAGAAATGATTAACCATAAAGAACTACCCCAATTCGGGATAAAATAGCGATTAGTTGCATGTGAAGACAGATACGTGAATTCTCTTCCCATACCATCAGACATGGGCTATATATAAAGAATCGAAAGAGATTATTCTGTCCTTAGAACAAT
>NZ_NPJB01000047.1:0-52241 GCF_002251345.1 Prevotella sp. P4-119
GTGGTCAAGCACTTCCTTGGGCAGCACCATACGTGCCAACATTAGCAAACCTTTGTCTTCCATGATGCAAAGGTAAGCATTTCATATGAATCATACTCATTTACCCTTATGAAAAATCTATTGAGCCAATATTCCCCCTAGGTTTATCGGGTGAGCCGTAATCCGTGTGGGCCATTAATTGGGTAGGTGAGATACAAAAAAAAAGAGAGAAAAATAATATTTTTCTCTCTTTGTACGCCTGCAGGGGTTCGAACCCTGGACACCCTGATTAAGAGTCAGGTGCTCTACCAACTGAGCTACAAGCGCGTTGTTTTCTTGTTTGCGGTTGCAAAGGTACGACGTTTTTTTTTTTTTACCAAACTTTTTTGAGTTTTTTTTTGAAAAAACATAAAAAAGCCTCAAATTCATCATTTGAAGCCCTTTTCCACCATTTTATTTGGTGTTCTATTCGTTTCTTTTTAATCTTCTCCGCCGAAATCGGAAATACTTTCCGCCTCTTCGTCGGGATCACTTTCAATCTCAAAAGTGGTACGATAATTATCTTCGTTCATCACGTCATCGTCAAACGAATCGTCATCCTCGTCAGGACTGTTGTAATTGTCTTCAGGGATTTCGTCCTCGTCGTGAGTTTCAAATTTCATTCTTGGTTTAACAGTCTCTGGTTTAAGTTTTGCGAAGATCGCCTCAACCCATGTACCTTTTTCTACTTCAAGAACCTCAAAGCCATCAGCGACCTTCTTTTCATACATACCACCTTTCTTATGGAGTCTGTCTTTGGGCAAGGTAGTGGTAGAGATTTCAAAACCGCTTTCTATGATGTCTTGGATAGACTGTGACAGTGAGTCCCATCCACCTCCGAAATTACGTTCCAGCACCTCCATAAGTTTGGAAGCAGTAATGTGGCGGATATTTTCGTAGGTCAGGTCAGTAACGCGCATAATAGGGCGTTTACGGATGGCAATAATCATTTTTGCATTCTCATCGATAGAGAATGCTCCAACCTTATATCCTTGTTTCTCGTAGGCAGCGCGAATAGCAGGAGAGTCTTTCTTTATTTCTTCTACATTGAATGCAGAGCGTATGATGTCTGTGTAGCGACGGATATTTTCCTTGAAGTCGGGGTCTTTACTGCCGCCGTCCAAAATGCGGAAGATGTCGTTTTCCTGCACGTCCCATACCGAACTCTTAGTAAGTGCTTTCAGATTTAATGCTTTTTTCGTTGAAGAATCTTTCATATCTTTCTTTTTTCGTTTTTCTTAATTCGCTTGCAAAGATACGATATAGACTTTTAATATCCAAATTTTGAAGCAGCGAAAGCAAAGAGAACACACATTTTCTTTATGTACCTCTCATGTACCCTCCCTTTTTAACATCCCACAGATACCGCGGACTTTTATTTCTGATTTATGATCTGTGATTCTAGTTAAAGATTATTCTAAAGATTCTAGCGTAAGATTTACGTCATAGGTTGTTTTTGTCTCATTCGGCAAAGAATAATTTTTGGTTTATTCTCTGCTCTCACTGCTCCATTGTAATAAGCAAATTTAAACCCACCAATTTTTCGTAAAGTTAACCCACCAGTTTGTTTTTTATTATTTTTACTGTTTTTATCGAAAATTGTCTATCTGTTCTCCATTCTATAACAGCTTCCCTTTAAGTTTATCACTTCACATTTGTACAGTCAACGATCCAACAATGCAGATGCTATTACTTCATCATCAAGTGTCTGTGCCCATTCTGTTGGAGATTTGTTTGTCGTTATGATTACAGAAGTTTAATGGTTTATTCTGTGTAAGGTGCAACCTTTTCGGAGGGAATACAAAAAATCCCGACCGCACCTATGATGGTGGGTCGGGAATCTATGTGGGAGACGGGGAGGGGGATACCTCCCGTTACCGGTTTAGCGAGTTACGGGAATCTTGTCAACACGCTTCTGATGGCGACCGCCTTCAAAAGTGGTTTTGAAGAATTCGTCCATAATCTTCTCCGCCATCTTGTTGTCGATGAAACGACCTGGCATGACCAGGACGTTGGCATCGTTGTGCTGACGGATGAGGTGGGAAATCTCAGGAATCCAAGCCAGTCCGGCACGAACACCCTGATGCTTGTTGAGGGTCATGGCAATACCTTCGCCTGAACCGCAGATGCCTATACCTGGATATACCTCGCCACTCTCGATGCCTTCTGCCAAAGCATGACCGAAGTCGGGATAATCGACGGAGGCGTCACTCCATGTGCCGTAGTCCTTATAGGCATAACCATGCTCTTCAAGATACTGAAGCACATACTTCTTGAGAGCGAATCCTGCGTGGTCGCATGCCACGCCAACTGTCTTTACTTCCATATTAATTGTGTTTTGAGATTGTTTATGCCAACAGGGCCTTCACCTGCTTATAGACGTTTTCGCCAGTATAACCGAGTTTCTCGTCGAGCACCTTGTAGGGAGCAGAGAAGCCGAAGCTGTTGAGCCCCCATACAGTACCGTCGGCTCCTACGAGACCTTCGAGGGTGACGGGAAGCCCTGCGGTCATACCAAACTTCTTCTTGCCTGCGGGGAGAACGCTCTCCTGATACTCCTTAGGCTGGCTGCGGAACAGACCTTCTGAAGGTACGCTGACTACGCGAACCTTCACGCCGTCTTTGCGCAACAGGTCAGCACCTGCCTCAAGGGTAGATACCTCAGAACCAGAAGCGAGCAGGATGACATCGTAGTCTTCGTCGCTACCTGCTACTACATAAGCACCCTTGGTGGCCTGGCTGTAGTCGTTGCCTGCGGGCAGCATGTCGATATTCTGACGTGAGAAGATTAGGGCGGTAGGAGTATCGGTATTCTCCATCGCCATGCGCCAGCATACGGTGGTCTCTTCTGCATCGGCAGGACGTACAACGAGTACGGAGTTCTTGCCGTGGTGGTTCTTGAGTTTCTCCATCAGGCGAATCTGTGCCTCTTGCTCTACGGGCTCATGGGTAGGTCCGTCTTCACCTACACGGAAGGCATCGTGGGTCCAGATGAACTTCACGGGGAGTTCCATGAGGGCTGCCATACGTACGGCAGGTTTCATATAGTCGGAGAATACAAAGAATGTGCCGCATGCAGGGATTACACCTCCGTGGAGAGCCATACCGATGCAGCAGCATGCCATGGTGAGCTCTGCAACACCAGCCTGGAAGAAGGCACCGCTGAAATCGCCACGTACGATGTCGTGGGTCTTCTTGAGGAATCCATCGGTCTTATCTGAGTTTGAAAGGTCGGCAGAGGCGCAGATCATGTTGGGCACCTGTTCTGCTAATACACCGAGTACGGTAGCGCTTGCACCACGTGTAGCTGCACCTGCCTTCTGCTGTACGAGACTCCAGTCAATCTTGGGAGCTTTACCGCTGAACCACTCTTCCAGGAGTTGAGCCTTTTCAGGATTCTCCTTTGCCCATGCTGCTTTCTGTGCGTAACGCTCTGCCACAATTTTCTTAAGTTCTTCTGCGCGTTTAGCGTACATCTCTTTCACTTCTGGGAAGATCTGGAATGGATTCTCAGGATCAGTACCAAGGTTCTTCATCGTGTTGACGTAAGCATCGCCGCCGAGTGGAGCGCCGTGGGTAGCACAGTTGCATTCGTAGCTGCTGTTGTCAGCCTTGCGAGCGCCCTTACCCATGACACAATGGCCGATGATCAGGCTTGGACGATCGGTTTCCTTCTGAGCATTCTTGATGGCTTCGCGAATCTGGTCAACGTCGTTACCATTGATCTTCTGTACGTACCATCCCCATGCTTCGTATTTCTTGGCGGTATCCTCATTGGTCACCACTTCTGTCTTGGTGGAGAGTTGGATATCGTTGGCATCATAGAACATGATGAGGTTGTCGAGTCCTAATGTTCCGGCAATACGTCCTGCGCCCTGTGAGATTTCCTCCTGTACACCACCGTCAGAGATGTAGGCATAGATGGTCTGTCCCATCACGTCGCCCATGCGTGCCTTGAGGAACTTGGCAGCAATGGCAGCACCTACGGCAAAGCAATGGCCTTGTCCGAGAGGTCCAGAGGTATTCTCGATACCACGGGCGATTTCGCGCTCAGGGTGACCAGGAGTTACGGAACCCCATTGACGGAGGTTTTTAAGGTCTTCAAGGGTGAACTTGCCGATGAGGGCGAGCTGTGAGTAAAGCATAGGAGCCATGTGACCTGGGTCGAGGAAGAAACGGTCGCGTCCTTCCCACTCAGGATGCTCTGGATCATATACGAGGAATTCGCTATAGAGGGTGTTGATGAAATCGGCACCACCCATAGCTCCTCCGGGGTGTCCAGACTTGGCTTTCTCTACCATTGAAGCTGCGAGAATACGAATATTATCTGCAGCCTTGTTCATGATTTTGTTGTCGTTCATAATCAATGTTTTATTTTGATAACGTTAGTTTTGTTGTAATATCACATGCAAATATACAGAAAAAATCCGAAAAGATTACTTTGTGTATTGCTTTTTTTGTGAATTTCCTAAATAAAGTCCTTTAATGTCGCTTATTTCAAGGTCATTACTACCAAACTCTTAGCAGGAATCTTCACCGAGAGCACGTTTTTCTTGAGTTTGGCTTGCTTGAAATCGGCAACTTTTACGCGGTCGGGGTGATCGAAATCGTTGAAGTCTGCTACGTTTTTAGCGGTAAGAATCTGTCCGTTGACGCTCTTGGCATTTGTACCTTCGAGGGCGATGTCGATCGCCTGTTCTTTGTCAAGGCTGACATTGGTAAGGGCAATGACAATCTGACCATCCTTGGTCTTGGCTGCAGAATAGGACAGCAAGGGCAGGTTGCGATAGCCATTAGCCTTCTGAGCATCCATAGGGGTGAAATACTCGTGGCGCACCTTCATGGTGTCGCAGGCTATTGTCATGGGCAGATAGGTGGCATCCTGGAAAGGAGCGTACATCTTGAAAACATAGTAGGTTGGGGTGAGTACCATGTGGCCTGTGCCTTCTTGGTCGGTAAGAATCATGGATTGCAGTACGTTGACAACCTGTGCGATATTCGCCATCTTCACACGGTCGGTATGACGATGGAAAACGTCGAGGGAGAGAGAAGCCACAAAAGCGTCGCGCAGGGCATTCTGCTGATAGAGGTGACCGGCGATGGTACCAGGTTCTTCGTCCCACCAGGTGCCCCATTCGTCAACCACAAGATCTACTCTATGGTTGGGGTCTTTCTCATCCATGATAGCTTTGTGCTTTTTGATGACCTCTTCTATCTCCAGACATTTGCCGAGTGCCCAGTAGTACTGGTCGTTGTCGAACTTGATAGCAGAACCCTTCGAACCATTCCAACCTGCCGCGGTATAGTAGTGGAGCGATACGCCGTTCATGCGTTCGCCGATGCGATCCATCAATACGCTGGTCCATTTGTAGTCGCAGTCGGAAGCACCACTTCCGATGCGGTAGAGGTGGTTGCCTGGTTGGTCGCGCAGGTAGGTATTGAATTTACGGAATTCGTCTGAGTAGTATTCTGGTGTCATGTTGCCACCACAGCCCCATGCCTCGTTGCCGATACCGAAATACTTCACGTGCCAAGCCTTGTCGCGACCGTTCTGGCGACGCAGACGTGCCATCGGAGTATCTTCGTTGCTGGTCATATACTCCACCCATTGTGCCATCTCCTTGACTGTTCCGCTTCCAACGTTACCGCTGACGTAGGGTTCGCAACCCAGCATTTCACAGAGGTTCAGAAATTCGTGTGTGCCAAAAGAGTTGTCTTCAATCGTTCCGCCCCAGGTGTTGTTGCGCAGCGAAGGACGCTTGTCGCGAGGACCGATACCGTCCATCCAATGGTAGTCGTCGGCAAAGCATCCACCAGGCCAACGGAGTACAGGAACGTTCAAGTCTTTGAGTGCTTCAAACACGTCTTTTCGGTAGCCGTTGATATTGGGGATGGGAGAGTTCTCGCCCACCCAGAGACCACCATAGATGCAAGATCCGAGATGTTCGGCAAACTGTCCGTAGATCTCACGGTTGATGGTGTTCTTACCTTGGTCGGTTTTGAGTGTTGCCTTGATGCTTTCTGCAGAAACCTGAGAAGCGCATAGGGCAAAGGCTGCTGATAGGAAATAATTGTAATGCATAATTAGTATTGTATTTTAAATTTGTATTGGATTTATTTTTTGTTTGCTGTGGCAGCCTGTTCTATGGCGAGACCGCTCTTGTAGTTTTCAATATAGGTATTGAATCCTGCCACGTCATGAGCGTCAGGAGCGATCTCTGTACCTGTATTGCCGTTGAATACCTTGTGCTCGAGATAGTCGGCAAGGGTCTGTTGCTTGTCGTTGTTGACCAGGTAGTCTGCCAAAAGGGCAATACCCCATGCTCCGCCTTCACCTGCAGTCTTCATGACAGAGATGGGAGAATTGATGGCTGCTGCCAATACGCGTTGCCCAACACCTTCGGTCTTGAAAAGTCCACCGTGTCCGGTGATACGATCTACCTTCACGTGTTCGTCGTTGAAAAGGATGTCGTTACCGATTTTCAATACTGCAACAGAGGCATAGAGGTTGGCACGCATGAAATTGGCTAATGAGAAATGGTCGTTGGCAGAGCGCACAAAGAGGGGGCGACCTTCAGCCAGTCCGGTTACCGGTTCGCCTGAGAAATAGTTGTAGGCTACAAGTCCGCCACAGTCAGCATCGCCTGTCATAGCGTGGTTATAGAGTTTACCGAATACCTCATTCATATCAACAGGTACGCCGAGCAACTGCTGGTACTCCTTGAAAATATTGACCCATGCGTTGAGGTCGCTGGTGCAGTTGTTGCAATGAACCATGGCGACGAGAGAACCATCAGGAGTGGTCACCATGTCGATCATCTCGTAGGGTTTGGAGAGTTCTTTCTCCAATACAATCATAGAGAACGACGAGGTGCCTGCACTTACGTTTCCTGTGCGTTGCTTGACAGCATTGGTGGCTACCATGCCTGTGCCAGCATCGCCCTCAGGAGGACATAAGGGGCATCCGGCTTTCAGATGACCCGATACATCGAGCAGACTGGCACCTTTCTCCGTCAGGCAACCAGCCTTTTCTCCTGCATTCAGCGTGGTGGGGAGGATGTCAAGTAATTGCCAGGGATAGTGCTTAGAGGCAACGAGGGTGTTGAACTTGTCAACCATGGTTGCGTCGTAGGTCTTGGTGTTGGGATCAACGGGAATCATACCTGAAGCGTCGCCGATGCCGAGTACAAATTCGCCAGTCAGCTGCCAATGAACATATCCTGCCAAAGTGGTCAGATATTTGATGTCTTTCACATGTGCCTCTCCATCGAGAATACATTGGTAAAGGTGGCTGATGCTCCAGCGCAAGGGAATGTTGTATTGAAACAGTTTTGAAAGTTCGGCAGCAGCCTTCTGCGTATTGGTATTGCGCCAAGTACGGAAGGGCACGAGTATCTGCTCGTCTTGGTTGAATGCCATATAGCCGTGCATCATAGCGCTAAAGCCAAGGCTTGCCAGCGTTTCCAATTCGACATCATATTCCTTGCGTACATTGGCACGGAGGTCTGCATAGCAGTCTTGAAGACCTTTCCAAATGGCGTCGATGCTGTAGGTCCACAGACCGTCAACGAGCTGGTTCTCCCATTCGTGAGCACCTTGTGCTATGGGGTGGTGGTTCTCATCGATGAGAACAGCCTTGATGCGGGTAGAACCAAACTCGATGCCGAGTACAGCCTTACCGCTTTCTATTGTTTGTTTTGCATTATTTGTCATTTTTCTACTGTTTCGTTAATGAAGGATGGAATCCATGAATTGTTGAAGTATGAAATCTATTGTTTCTTCTTCTGGCCATAGTAGGCATTGGGACCATGCTTGCGTGAGAAATGCTTTTCAACGAGCAGGGGATTCATCGTGGTGTCGGGATTGACCGACAGAGAGATGAATGCCATTTTTGCCACTTGTTCCATCACTACGGCGTTATAGACTGCCTGGTCGGCATCTTTACCCCATGAGAAAGGGCCATGGTTCTTGACCAAGACACCAGGGGTGTGGACGGGATTGATATTACCAGAAGAGATGCGGTTGACGATGACAACACCAGTATGGTATTCGTATTCTGCCATCTGGTCGGCTGTCATATCGGCAGTACACGGAATATCATCGTGGAAATAGTCGGCATGGGTAGTACCGATATTGGGAATGTCGCGTCCTGCCTGCGCCCAAGCGGTGGCATAGGTAGAGTGGGTATGGACTACACCTCCGATTTCAGGGAAGGCACGGTAGAGTACCAAATGGGTAGGAGTGTCGGATGAGGGGTTGAGGTCACCTTCCACTACTTTGCCGCTGTGGAGATCTACAACAACCATATCGGATGCCTTCATGGTGTCATAGCTGACTCCAGAGGGCTTGATGACTACCAATCCCTTTTCGCGGTCGATGGCAGAAACGTTGCCCCACGTGAAAATCACGAGATTGTGTTTCACAAGGTCGAGATTGGCTTGGAATACTTTTTCTTTCAGTTCTTCTAACATGATGTTTAGATTTATAAATTAGACAAGGATAACTGTGTCGTGTGGCACAGCAATCCTATAGTTTGAAATTAGGATCTTCGTTGTACGCTTTCTTGTTGAAACGGTAGAGATAGGCGCCACGACGTGAACTGGTCTTATCTATCAGTTCTGTCTTCTCGATGAAGTCCATTTCCTTCACGCGCTTACGGAAATTGCGCTTGTCGAGTTCCTCGCCGTTGACAGCTTCATACAGATGTTGAAGTTGGGTAAGGGTGAAGAGACTCGGTAACAGCGTGAAGCCAATTGGTGCGGTGCGAATCTTTTCTTTCATGATGCGACGTGCCTTCTCCACCATTATTTTATGGTCAGAATAGAGTGGGGGGATATTGTCTATGCTCACCCATTCCACGCCATGCTGTTCGCGCAGTTCGTCGTCGTATTGTTTGACGTTGATCAGGGCGTAGTAGGCAATAGAGACCACACGTTCACCCGGGTCACGGTCAACACTACCGAAAGCGCCTACTTGACGCATATATACATTGCGCATACCGGTAAGTTCGTAGAGCACGCGGTCGGCAGCTTCGTCGATGCCCTCATCGAGGTGGATGAAGCCTCCGTAGAGACTCCATTCACCACGCCCAGGATCCATCTGACGTTTGCCGATCAGGATCTTGAGTTCGTTCTGGTCGAATCCGAAAATGATACAATCGACCGATACGAGGACTTTTGTTTTATCTTGATAGAAACTTGTCATAATACTACCAAAGTATGGCGTAAAGCAACAAGGTAATGACACAGATTCCTACGGCACCGTATGTGTAGTTGCGGTCGGTAGAGAAGATAGAGAGATTGATAGGAAGGGCTTTCTCGTCCTTGACCTTATCATGTGAGTTGCTGTAGAGCCATACGGCATTGCAGCCTACGAGTACGCCGAAGAAGATGAATGCCTGGAAACCGATGTCGTTCAGATAGTCGATGAAATTTGTTTCTGGAGACTTCACATCGTGAGTGGCGCCGAGAATTACTACTATTGCAGCCACGATAATCATGGCAAGACCAGCTACTGCCAGGATGCGTGCCCATGTCATCATCTGCTTCTGATCTGCGGCAGAAGGAGTTTCTGCACTTACATATTTCTTATCGAGATATGATACAAGGATGAAGAAGGTGACAAGGATGATGAAAATGTAGGAAGCACGGAACTGGAAGGCTACATCGGGGAAGCAAACCTTGAAGAGTACACCCATGGGGATGGTTAGGATGGCCGTCCATACTGCTGCAGTAGAAGAGGCACGCTTCCACAGCAGACCAAGACCAAAGACGGTGATGATACCTGGATAGATGAAACCTGAATATTCCTGAATGTACTGGAATGCCTGGTCAAGTCCGCCCAGCAACGGTTTAACGGTAACAAGGGCTATAACCAATGACACAACGGCTACGATACGGCCGGTATTTACCAACTGCTTGTCACTCGCACCCTTGTTGATGTACTTCTTGTATATGTCCATCGTGAAAAGGGTTGAGGTGGAGTTGAACATAGAAGCCAAAGAAGAGATGATGGCGGCTACAAGAGCGGCAAAACTCAAGCCCTTGATACCTGTAGGTGTGAAGTTGCGGATGAGCCAAGGATAGGCATCATCGGCAACGTTGATATTGCCTGCCAATTCCATGTTCTTGAAGAATTCGGGATTCTCCATAATATAATAGGCGCAAATGCCAGGAAGTACTACGATGAAAGGAATGAGAATCTTAAGGAAACCGGCGAAGATAAGACCCTTCTTGGCTTCGTTGATACTCTTGGCGGCAAGTCCTTTCTGAATGATATATTGGTTGAAACCCCAATAACCGAGATTGGTAAGCCAAACTCCACCTACTACAGCGGCAATACCAGGAACATTGGCAAAGGCATCAGCATTATGGCTTTGCTGGATGACTAAGTGGAAATGAACATCCTGTGCATGGGTGCCTGTCGTCATGTCGTTATAAACCTGTCCAAGGGCGCCTAATGCGTCGGTTCCCATTACTATACCCATTTCCTGTAATGCGATGTAAGCGGTAATAATACCGCCACCTACGAGGAAGGTGACCTGCATCACGTCGGTCCAAGCCACAGAGGCAAGTCCGCCATAGATAGAATAGGTTCCTGCCACAATGAACAATCCGAGGATGATCAACATACGGATGGAAACCTCCATGCCGAAGATGCTGACGCCAAGACCTTGAAGACCGAGAATTTGTTCGATGGCCAAAGCGCCCAGCCATGCTACAGAAGTCAGGTTGACGAAGACATAAAGGAAAAGCCACAGAATAGAGAAGGCAAGGCCTACGCCATCATTATAGCGTTCACGGAGAAATTGTGGAATAGTGAAAATCTTACGCTCAAGCATGACGGGAAGCAAGAACTTTCCAATGACTACCAATGCGGCAGCTGCCATTACTTCATAGGCGGCAATAGCGATACCGTCACGGAATCCTGTTCCTGACATTCCGATAAACTGTTCGGCAGAAATGTTAGCAGCTATCAATGATGCACCTACAGCCCACCATGTTAGTGTGTTGCCAGCAAGGAAGTAGTCGTTGGCACTTTTTTCTTTTCCGTCTTTGTTGCGACTTAAAAATAATCCTAAACCAACCAACAAGATTAGGTAGAATGCGAGAATTACAAAGTCGATGGTCTTGAAACCAGACATTGCAATTGCTCCTGAAATACTATTCATAATAATTATAGGTATATTAGTGAATAAAACATATTATTTGATTGAGAAACGGTAGGCAGCATGACTGTAGTATTTCTCACCGGGTTTAAGTGTGGGCTGAGGCCAGTCTTTCTTATTAGGACTGTCGGGATACTTCTGACTCTCCAAGCAGATGCTTACATGCTTGGGATAGGTAAGACCATGTTTCCGGGCTATCTTCGCATCAGCACCAACCCCCTGGAAGTTTCCAGAATATACCTGAACACCTGGTTCGTTGGTGAACATCTCCATAAAGATGCCACTCTTGGGACTATAGAGTGAAGCACATACCTGTGTATCATCGCCCTTTCCGTCTTTATAAGTGTTCAGACAATAGTTGTGGTCGTAGCCTGTGGCATTCTTGATCTGTTGATAGTCAGAATGGATACTGTCACCTACAGCATGAGGAGTGCGGAAATCCATTGCAGTACCAGCTACAGGAAGAATCTCACCCGTTGTCATGTTGGTAGCGTCAGAGGGAGTGAAATTATCAGCATTAACATAGAGTATTTGGTCATAACAAGGTTTGGTGAAATCACCACTAAGATTGTAGTAGTTGTGGTTGGTCATGTTGATGATCGTTTCCTTGTCGGTAGTGGCTTCCCAAACGATGTCAAGGGTGTTGTCGGCAGTTACCTTATAAGTGGTAGTGGCGGTAACAGTACCGGGGAATCCATTTTCTCCGTCTGGAGCTACGATGGTGAGTTTGAGAATAGAGTCACCAACCTGTTCGGCATCATAGACTTTATGCATCCATCCGGTATTTCCACCTCCGTGAAGGCAATGGAGGGCATTGTTCTGACGCAACTGGTAGGTTGTACCTGAAAGGGTGAACTTACCTTTGTTGATGCGGTTAGCATAACGACCTACACTTGATCCGTAATCAGAAGGTGTTTTGATCGTATCAGCATACTGAGCGATATTATCGAATCCAAGGACAACATCGGTGGGTTTACCGTCTTTGTCGGGCACCACAAGGCTTACCACGCGACCACCATAGTTGGTGATGCAGGCTTCCATGCCATTATTGTTTTTAAGTACATACAGTTTGACGGGCTTTTCTTGAAGGATGGTGTCAAACTTAGCTGTGTCAAGTCCGGAAACTGTTAATGTGGCATTTTGTTTAGAGGCACATGATGCTGAAAGAATGGCAATGGTGCCAAGGCCAATAAGCATTGAATTGATTTTTCTCATTGCGAAGAGTTTTTAGTTGTTAGTTATGTTTTCTAATTCTGCGTGCTAAGTTACGACTATTTTCTGAATTGACAAAGATATTACGGAGAAAAGTGTTGTGCTTACACTATTTTTTATAGTTTCTTGTTACATAGCATAAAAAAACGGAAATGAAATTGATATTCATTTCCGTTTTATAGAGAAATAAAACGCGCTATTCTATACGTGTATTAAAGGGTTGTTTTTCAGACCGGAATACACTTTAAATAGCTGGTTCTGATTAGCAAATCTTACGTGAACCATCGCCGATGACAACATCATAGACTTTTGGTTCGTGGCCGTATTTGGCATTAAACTTCTCTTTTGCTGTGGCGATAAACTGGTTGTAGAGGTCGTTGCGGACAAGGTTGATGGTGCAACCTCCGAAACCGCCACCCATGATACGTGAACCGGTAACTCCACATTCCTTGGCAAGATCATTGAGAAAATCGAGTTCTTCACAAGAAACCTCATAGTCTCTTGACAGACCTTCGTGAGTCTTGTACATCAACTCGCCAACTTTTTCATAGTCGCCTTCGTTCAGAGCATCGCAAACGGCAAGTACACGGTCTTTTTCGCCCAACACGAATTTAGCACGCTTGTAGTCTTCTTCGCCCACTTCGGCTTTGACTTCTTCAAGTTGTTCCCATGTGCAGTCGCGAAGTGTTTCAAACTTTCCTTCTGGATGTTTGGCAGCAATATGGCGAACAACATTTTCACAAGAATTGCGGCGGTCGTTGTAAGGAGATCCTGCCAACTGGTGTTTTACAACAGAATCGAGCAATACCAAACGGTAGCCATCCGGTTTGAATGGGAAATATTCAAATTCGCGAGAACGGCAGTCGAGACGCATCAGACAACCTGCTTTTCCGAATACAGAAGCAAACTGGTCCATGATACCGCATTTCACACCACAGTAGTTGTGTTCTGTAGCTTGACCTGCCAATACCATATCCCATTGGCTTACCTTGTTATCACCGAAGATGTCGTTGAGACCACAGGCAAAGCAACTCTCCATGGCAGCAGAAGATGACATACCTGCACCCAAGGGAACATCGCCTGAGAATGCGATATTGAATCCTTTAACAGGTACTCCGAGCTTTTTCATTTCCAATGCGATACCGTAAATATAACGTGCCCAGCTAGCTTTAGGTCCATTGGGATCAGAGAGTTTGAAATCTACGCGGTCTTTCAAGTCAATGGCATAAGCCATAACGGTATCTTCTGTTCCGTTTGCACGCATTTCTGCAACAACACCTTTATCTACGGCTCCTGGAAAAACAAATCCTCCATTATAGTCGGTGTGTTCACCGATGAGATTGATACGTCCGGGTGATGCATAAACATTACCTTCCTTGCCATCAAAATGCTTGACAAAACGTGTTCTTACTGATTCGATGTTCATAGTCTTGTTGTTTAAAGGTTTGAAGTATCTTTTTATAATGTGGAACGTGACAAATCATGTTGTCTTAATCCACTTTGATGTCTTTGTTTACGTTCTTGCATCCCCAGATCGCATAGTAGAGGATGTATGCCAACATGGCAACAATCAGCCAATAAGAATTGAGGTAGCTGATTCCAAGCTGTTGAACGAGTACGAGATCCTGGAAGAAAGGCATCATACCTCCACCGAATACCATGACCATGAACAGGCCTGATGCTTTAGCGGTATATTTGCCAAGTCCTTCTGTTGAAAGGTTGAAGATACCTCCCCACATGACAGATGTGCAGAGACCGCAGAGGAAAATGAACACACAAGACAAAGGAACTGTAGCGTTCTCAATCTTGATGATGTTGAGATCGATATTGAGTGTTGTAGTCACATCACCTGTGAAGATGGCAGCGACAATAAGTGCAATACCTACTGTTGAAACGGTAATCATCTGTGCACGGGTAGAAACCTTACCTGAGATAACTGTTGAGATAAGGCGGCCACAGAGCATCAGGAACCAGTAGATACCAGCCAATGATCCTGCAACGGCTGCTGCACCTTCAAATCCTCCTTCACGGCTAATCCATTGGTTCATCATACCAGGAGTGGCAATCTCGATTCCTACATAGAAGAAAATGGCGATGATACCGAGGAGACAATGGCGGAAAGCGAGAGGTGATTTTTCGTATGTTACATTCTTCAAGTCACCTTGAGGCTCGTTAATCTGGATGGCAGAAATGACGAAGAAGGCTGCCAAGAATACTACGATACCTGTAATGATAAGTGGTGCAACATCGGGGAAAGAATCCTTTGTCAAAGTTCCTACGAGGAAACCAGTGAGGATAGGAGTTGCTGTTGCAGAAAGAGAATTGAGGGTACCCCCTGCCTGTACGAGCTGATTTCCGGTGTTACCGCCGCCACCGAGTAGGTTAAGCATGGGGTTTACTACGGTGTTGAGCATACATACGCAGAATCCGCAGATAAGAGCACCGAGTAGGTAAACAAAGATATTGTTGACTACGCCAGAGAGCAGCTGAACACCCAGACCTATTGCACCAATAATAAGTGCGATAAGTGCGGTCTTTTTGTATCCGTACTTGATGAGCATGTTTCCGGCAGGAATACCCATGATGAGGTAGGCAGTAAAGTTCATGAGGTTGCCGGCCATACCTGCCCAGTTGTATGACATACCCCAAATGTTTCCGAAGGGAGCTGCCATGTTTGTTACAAAGCTAATCATGGCAAAGATGAAGAACATTGTGATGATAGCTACGAGGTTCTTCTGGTTTTTGTTTGTTTGTGACATTGGTTTTATAGGATTTTAATGTTGTTAGTAATTACGAAAAATGTGTTTTCGATTATAGAACAATAAAAATTGTGTATTATAATTCTATGTTTTGATTTTTCCTGTTATACATAGATAGCTATTATACACAAAATGGGTGGCTGATAGCTATCAGCCACTCTTTTTGTTGTTTTATATTATTTTTCTGCTCCAAACTTATAGATGGTTTTCTGCTTGTACTGTTCACCTGGTCGGAGTACTACAGAAGGGAAGTAAGGACGATTTGGAGTATCGGGGAAGTGTTGTGCTTCAAGACAAACAGCACTACGCCAAGGATAAGTTGAACCGTGAGTTCCAGAGATTCCTGATTCGAAATTACCTGTATAGAGTTGGAGTCCTGGTTCTGTGGTATAAACCTCCATGGTACGACCGCTATTAGGCTCTTTTAGTTTAGCGGCAAAACTGAGTTCTCCTTCTTCCTTTTTATTAAGAACGTAGTTGTGGTCGTATCCAGATCCATTTTTCAGTTGCTCGTTGTCGGCGTTGATATCCTGACCGATTGGCTTTGGTGTGCGGAAATCGAATGGAGTTCCTTCGACCTTAAGAATTTCGCCGGTAGGGATTGATACCTTATCAATAGGAAGATAGAAATCTGCGTTGAGCTGTAATTCTACGTTGTCAACGGCAGGTGTGGGGTTAGCAATACCTGCCAATGAGAAAAATGCGTGGTGAGTCAGGTTGATGATGGTCTTCTTGTTGGTTGTGGCAAGATATTCAATAACCAGTTCATTGTTGTCTGTGAAAGTATATTCCACGTTGATGCGACATTCACCTGAGAATCCTTCTTCTCCATACGATGAGATGTATGATAAAGCCAAGGCGCGAGGTCCCATTTGCTTGGCATCCCAGATGCGAGAGTGGAAACCTGTAGGACCGCCGTGCAGATGGTTAGGACCATCGTTGAGAGCAAGCTGGTATTCTTTACCGTTGAGGGTGTAGGAACCTTTGCAAATACGGTTTCCGTAGCGTCCGATAAGGGTTGAGAGGAAAGGCTCTGGGCTATTGATAACATCTTGGATGTTGTCATGTCCCTGAATGACGTTTGCTACTTTTCCGTCTTTATCTGGAACCATGATGGCCACAATTGCTCCACCGAAATTGGTTACTGCTACTTCGTATCCTTTGCGGTTGCGTAGGATATATAAATCTGTTTTTTTCCCGTTTACTGTGGTTTGAAAATCTTTGCGATTCAAACCACACAAATTAACGTTTTCCGTTGTGTTCGCCATAATCAGTTGTTTTTAGTTACTAAATTATATTGCAAAGTAACCAAAAAAAAGTGAGTTTAACAAATTTAATGGCGAAAAATTGAGCAAAAGGAATGTTAAAAACAACTAAATTCCATCTTTGAGCAATTCTCCGACGATATAGTTGCTGCCTCCAACAAATATAACATCGTTGTTTCCTGCAGCTTTCTCTGCTTCGTGATATGCCTCACTTACAGATAAATACGTCTTTCCTTTCAGTTGATACTTCTGTGCCAATGCGAAAATAATCTGCTCGTTGAGTGCTCGTTTTGTTTTGGCTTTAGTAAAATAGTAGATTGCCTCTTTTGGAAGCATCTGAAGTATTGCATCTACATCTTTGTCGTTGACCATTCCAAATATAATATGTAATTGGTGGCAATGGGCAATCACATGGTTTAGCTGTTGGCTGATGAAGTGCCAACCGCCAGGATTATGTCCTGTGTCGCAAATTACATGTGGTGACGAACTTATTGTTTGCCATCTTCCTGCCAATCCTGTGAGCTTCTTGACGTTGTCGAATGCTTTGAGCACATTTCCGCTTGTTGCGTCTTTGTCAATGATCAGATAGCCTTTGTCTTCAAGAATCTGAAGGGCGTGTAATGCGGTATTGATATTCTTGGGTTGGTAGATTCCTCCGAGATCGCAAAATACGTTTCCGTATTTGGCTGTTTCGCATTTGATGTCGCCTTGGTCAGTTATTTCTGCACTTTTGATGAAATTGTCGTCTTCGGCAAAGATGATGGGTGCTTCCATTTCCCGTGCCTTTTCTTCGAAGACAGGTCGTGTCTCGTTTTGGTTTTCTCCGATGATGACCGTTGTGGCATGTTTGATGATGCCTGCTTTCTCTCGTGCTATTTCTGCGATGGTGTTTCCTAAGAATTCTGTATGATCCAGACTGATATTGGTGATGATGGATAGGATAGGGTGGATGATGTTGGTACAATCGAGTCGTCCCCCAAGCCCTACTTCAATAATTGCAATATCAACATTTTGTTCTGCAAAATACTTGAAAGCCATTGCCGTCGTCACTTCAAAGAATGACGGCGACAATGGTTCCCAAAAATTTCTTTCGTCTTCAACAAAATTCATCACATAGTCCTCTGGAATCATCTCGCCGTTGACACGAATTCTTTCTCTGAAATCGACGAGATGTGGAGAGGTGTATAGTCCTACTCTGTATCCGCAGCTTTGTAGTGCTGCAGAGAGCATATTAGAAACGGAACCTTTGCCGTTGGTACCTGCCACATGGATGGTGAGATACTTTTGGTGTGGATGACCGAAATGTTCGTCCAGCGCCAGTGTATTTTCTAATCCTTCTTTGTAGCCACTCTTTCCTTGAGTTTCGAAAGCTGTGGTTCTGCTGAATAGGTATTCGCAAGTTTCCTGATAGGTCATGGACTATACTTTTTTTATGTGTTTTTGAAACAGAATCAGTTGAAATAATTCTTGAATCGTTGGAAGATAGATCGCTTGGTTGAAGCGTCACCTTTGAAGTTGTCGCTACTTTTGAAGCTTTCTATTGCTTTCTTTTCATCGCTGCTGAGTGTCTTTGGCACATAAACGCTGATGTTGACAACGAGGTCTCCTGTGCCACGTCCATAGCCCTGTACGGAAGGAAGGCCTTTACCGCGCAGACGGAGAGTCTTGCCAGGTTGTGTGCCTGGTTCGATTTTTACTCTCAGGCGTGTTCCGTAGATTGTCGGAATCTCCACCTCACCTCCAAGTGATGCTGTTGGGAAATCGAGCAATAGGTTGTATATGAGGTCGTTATCGTCTCGTATGAAGGTGTCGTGTTCGATTTCTTCCACATATACTTGAATGTTTCCGTTAGCTCCTTTGTTGTGTCCGGCATTACCCTTGCCAGGAACGTTGACGATCATGCCCTGTGCGACTCCTGCAGGGATGTTGATTTCAACTACTTCTTCACCTTTCTCTACGCCAGTACCGCCGCAATATTTGCATTTGTTCTTGATGACACGGCCAGTTCCGCCGCATGTAGGACAAACACCTTGTGTCTGCATCATGCCGAAAAGACTTTGTGTGGTATGGGTGATTACTCCCGAACCATGACATGTGGGGCAGTTTTCTGTGCCGCTGCCGTCTTCTGATCCAGTTCCGTGGCAATGTGAGCAAGGCACGTCTTTGCGCACTTTGAACTTCTTGGTCACTCCTGTGGCGATTTCTTCCAAGGTGAGTTTGACTTTCAGGCGAAGGTCACTTCCTCGATGTTCTTTGGGTCCGGCACTTCTTCTGCTTCCGCCGAATCCTCCGAATCCTCCGCCACCTCCGAAGATGTCGCCGAACATAGAGAAGATATCGTCCATGTTCATACTTTGTCCGCCGAATCCTCCGAATCCTCCCGCACCTTGTGGTCCGTTGAATCCGAATTGGTCGTATTGCTGACGTTTTTGAGGGTCGTGGAGCACATCATACGCTTCAGCCGCCTCCTTGAATTTCTCCTCGGCTTCTTTGTCGCCAGGGTTTCTGTCAGGGTGGTATTTGATGGCGATGGTGCGGTAGGCCTTCTTTATTTGGTCTTCTGTGGCATTTTTGTCAATGCCCAGAACTTCATAATAGTCTCTCTTTGCCATAATTGTGTTGTCTTATTTTTTATTGATTCTATGAATCTTTATTGTCCAACTGCCACTTTGGCATGGCGAATGACTTTGTCGTTGAGTTTGTATCCTGTTTGGATGCAATCGATGACTTTTCCTTTTTTATCGTCGCCCATACCAGGTACCATGGCAACTGCTTCATGTTCGTCGGTATCGAAGTCTGCGTCTGTTGTGTCGATGGTCTTCACTCCGAGCGACTCCAATGCTTTGATACATTTATGATAGATGATTTCCATGCCTTCTCTGAGCACTTTAGGATCGTCCGTCTTGGTGCCATTCTCAATAGCTCGCTCCATATCGTCGATGATGGGCAGAATAGTGACAATTGCCTTCTCGCCTCCGTTGAGTATGAGTTCTGCTTTTTCCTTGATGGTGCGCTTGCGGAGGTTTTCAAATTCCGCAGCCTTTCTCAATACTTGGTCTTTGAGTTGTTCGATTTCCTCTTGCGCAGCAGCCAGCGGATCCTTTTCTTCTTCTTCTTCAGGATTTTCGTTTTCTGCCTGCTGTGTGTTATCAGCAGATTCTTGCTGAGCAGATTCTTGCTGAGCGGATTCTTGCTGTGTGCATTCCTCCTCTTTATTCATTTCCTGTTCTTCGCAATTTATTTGCTCTTCTTTATTCTCTTTCATAATGTTTTTATTTGTTTTCTTAAGGAACATGCAAATTCTGTGCCATGTTTTCATTTACTCATACATAGACGCGCGTTGTTCCTTGATGGCCTCATCATAAATGTAGTCATCATAGGTTGTCAGTTTGTCAATTGTTCCTTTTGGTGTGAGTTCGATGATTCTGTCGGCAACGGTATTGATGAATTCGTGGTCGTGTGAAGAGAAGAGAATATTGCCCTTGAAGTTGACAAGGTTATTGTTGAATGCCTGAATAGACTCCAGATCGAGGTGGTTGGTTGGTGTGTCGAGGATGATGCAGTTGGCATTTTTTAATTGCATACGTGCAATCATACAGCGCATTTTCTCACCTCCTGAGAGTACGTTGACATGCTTGAGCACATCTTCTTCTTTGAAGAGCATTCTTCCGAGGAACGACTTCATAGTCACTTCGTTACCTTTTCCCCATTGTGAGAGCCATTCCACGAGATTCATATCGGATTCGAAGAAAGAGGTGTTGTCCAACGGCAGATATGCTGTTGTAATGGTAACGCCCCATTTGTATGTTCCTGCATCGGCTTTTCTGTTGTCGTTGATGATTTCGAAGAGAGCAGTCATGGCTTTGGGGTTGTGTGACAGAAATACGGTCTTTTGTCCCTTTTCGATGGTGAAGTTAACATTGTCAAAGAGTACGGTTCCGTCTGTGTCAACAGCCTTGAGTCCTTCTACTTCGAGGATTTGTGTTCCAGGTTCGCGGTCCATAGTGAATATGATTCCTGGATATTTGCGGCTTGACGGACGAATTTCTTCCACGTTGAGTTTCTCCAACATCTTTTTTCGTGATGTTGTTTGCTTTGACTTTGCCACATTGGCAGAGAATCGGCGGATAAACTCCTCCAACTGCTTTCTTTTTTCTTCGTTTTTCATTTTCTGGTTCTGAGCCTGACGGAGTGCCAATTGACTTGATTCATACCAGAAAGAATAGTTTCCTGAGAAAAGGGTGATCTTTCCAAAGTCGATATCGACGGTCTGGGTGGAAACGGCATCGAGGAAGTGACGGTCGTGGCTGACTACCAATACGCATTGTTCAAGGTTTGAAAGATATTCTTCCAGCCATTGTACGGTATCGAGGTCGAGGTCGTTGGTCGGCTCGTCGAGCAGGAGGTTGTCGGGGTGTCCGAAAAGTGCTTTGGCCAGCATGACGCGCACCTTTTCGTTGTTTGATATTTCTTCCATCTGCTTGTAGTGCTGTGAGTCTGCCACACCAAGGTTTTGCAAGAGTTGTGCGGCTTCGCTTTCTGCTTCCCAGCCATTCATTTCAGCGAAAGCCATTTCCAGTTCTGCGGCACGGTTTCCATCCTCTTCTGTCATTTCGTCTTTCGCATAGAGTGCTTCACGCTCTTTCATGTTCTGCCAAAGTGGCTGGTGTCCCATAAGGACGGTATCCATTACCGAGAATGCATCATATTTGAAGTGGTCCTGCTCGAGCACAGACATACGCTCGCCAGGTCCTTGTTCGATAGTGCCCTTGTTGGGTTCAAGTTCTCCGCTGATAGCTCGAAGATATGTAGATTTTCCTGCACCATTGGCACCGATAATGCCGTAAATGTTCCCATTGGTAAATTTCATGTTGACGTCTTTGTAGAGCGTCTTCTTTCCAAACTGAATAGCCAAGTTTGTGACTGTAATCATTTCTTCTTTTCTCTTTATTTAAAATATATATTTCTTGCAAAGTTACTGCAAATCAATCGAATTACAAAGAAAAATCCTGCTTTTTTCGTCAATCCATGTGGTTCTTTGTTGAAAATCAGTGAAAACGGGCAAAGAAACGTGGAGAGAGCCTGAAAAATCTCAAGTAGTTTGGAAAGGATGAAAGAAAAATGATAGAGCAATAAGTGGAAGAAATGTAACTAAACTTTCGTGAAAATGAGTCGTGCTAATGAGAAATTATTACTGTTTTTGGGGCTCTGCTCTCGGCTTCGGGAAGCCTTGGTCTTTGACCTAGTCTTCTTTGCCTCGGCAAAGCTCAAAAGTGAACTTTCAGCTCTGCTCTCGGCTTCGGGAAGCCTTGGTCTTTGACCTAGTCTTCTTTGCCTCGGCAAAGCTCAAAAGTGAACTTTCAGCTCTGCTCTCGGCTTCGGGAAGCCTTCGGGAAGCCTTCGGGAAGCCTTCGGGATGGGTTCGGGATGGGTTCGGGATTTGTGAATATGGAAGTTTATGTTATAGTCCCAAGCAAGTCCCAATTAAGTCCCAATTAAGTCCCATTATCTTTCCACAATCATGCGAACTTGATGGGAGAAGGATGGGAGATGAAGGGGAAGGAGAGAAGAAAAGTAAATGGAAAAACGTAAATCTTAGGTTGTCTTTCCGTCATCGTTTACGTAAAAAAAGACAATATTTTAATATATAATATTTTATAAAACAAAAAAAAATGCTACCTTTGCAAGGTTAAAATTAAAACGAATCAAACTAAAACAATAAGAAATGAAGCAATTCAATGACAAAAACTTCGTTCTTGACAACGAAGTGGCTCAGGACCTCTTCCACAATCATGCGTCCAAAATGCCAATCATCGACTACCATTGCCATCTGATTCCAGAGATGGTAGCCAAGGATCACAAATTCAACAGTATTACTGAACTTTGGCTCGGCGGCGACCACTACAAATGGCGTGCAATGCGTACCAATGGCGTGGATGAGCGCTATTGTACAGGAAAGGACACCAGCGATTGGGAAAAATTTGAGAAATGGGCTGAGACCGTTCCCTATACTCTTCGCAACCCACTTTACCACTGGACACACCTTGAGTTGAAAACCGCTTTCGGAATCGAAAAACTTCTGTCTCCAAAGACCGCACGTGAGATTTTCGACGAGTGTAATGAGAAGCTCAAACAGCCTGAGTTCTCTGCACGTGGTCTCATGAAACACTATAATGTGGAGTGCGTATGTACTACCGATGATCCCGTTGACGACCTTCACAACCACATTGAATATGCAAAGAGCAAGGCAGCCGATGATCCCATGATGATTCCAGCATGGCGTCCTGACAAGGCCATGAATATCGAAAAACCTGATTTTGGCGCTTATGTTCACCAGCTCGAAGAGGTTAGCGGAGTAACCATTACCAAGTTTGCCGATATGGTTGACGCTCTTAAGAAACGTCACGATTTCTTCAGTGCCAATGGCTGTAAACTCTCAGACCATGGAATTGAAGAATTCTATGATGAGGAATATACAGATTCACAGATTGAAGTGATTTTCGAAAAGGCACTTCGTGGTCAGCAGCTCTCTGCCTTAGAGACTCGTCAGTACAAAAACTGTTTCCTGACCATTATGGCAGAAATGGATGCTGATGCAGACTGGACCCAACAGTTCCACTACGGAGCAATCCGCGACAACAACACGAAGATGTATAATGCTCTCGGTCCTGATACCGGTTTCGACTCTATCGGCGAATTCAATACCGCTAAGGCCATGTCGAAGTTCCTCAACAAGCTCAACATGGAAGATAAGCTCACACGTACCATATTATATACGTTGAATCCTTGCGCCAACGAAGTAATCGCTACTATGCTCGGTAACTTCCAAGGCGGAGAACCTGGAAAAATCCAGTTTGGTTCAGGATGGTGGTTCAACGATCAGAAAGATGGTATGGAGCGCCAGATGAACGCACTCTCGGTACTTGGCCTTCTCAGCCGTTTCGTTGGAATGCTTACCGACAGCCGTTCGTTCCTCAGCTATCCACGTCACGAATATTTCCGTCGCATCCTTTGCAATATGCTCGGAAATGACGTAGAAAAGGGACTTCTTCCCGACGATCGCGAGTTGCTCGGAAAGATGGTAGAAGACATCTCTTACAACAACGCAAGAAGATATTTCAAATTCTATTAATAAAAAAATCGGCTATCGTTGCACATGATAGCCGATTTTTTTTTATCTTTGCACCCGAAATAGCGAACACAAACTTTATAAACGAGGAAATATATGTGTGGAATAGTAGGATACATAGGCAACAAACAAGCCTATCCCATCTTGATAAAAGGCTTGCGACGTCTTGAATACCGTGGTTATGATTCTGCCGGTGTTGCCCTTATCAATGATAATGGCAACCTTAATGTCTGTAAGACAAAAGGCAAGGTCGATAACCTGGAGGAATATTGCAAAGACAAGGATGTAAGCGGAACAGTAGGTATTGCTCATACCCGATGGGCTACCCACGGAGAACCATCTGCCGTAAATGCACACCCTCACTATTCTGAATCAAAGAATCTCGCAATTATACATAATGGTATTATAGAAAACTACGCAGACTTGAAGCGTAAACTTCAATCCAAAGGCGTAGAGTTTCGTTCTGATACGGATACAGAAGTACTCGTGCAACTGGTAGAGTATATTATGGAGCATAAGGATGTCGATCTTCTCACAGCCGTACAGGTAGCTCTCTTCCAGGTCATTGGCGCCTATGCAATTGCCATTATCGACAAACGCGACCCCAATCAGATTATTGCAGCCCGTAAGCAGAGTCCACTTGTGGTCGGAATAGGTAAAGACGAATTCTTCTTAGGTTCAGACGCAACACCACTGGTGGAATATACCGACAAGGTCGTCTATCTCGAAGATGGAAATATCGCCGTGATCCGTCGCGGAGAAGAACTTAAAGTGGTAAGTATTTTTGGAGAGGAACAGCAACTCAAGGTGAAAAAGGTGGATATTAACCTTGGACAACTTGAAAAAGGTGGATTCCCACACTTCATGCTTAAGGAAATCTTTGAGCAGCCCGAATGTCTGACCAACTGTATGCGAGGACGCGTCAACGTGGATACCGACAACGTAGTACTCTCGGCAGTAATCGATTATAAGAAACAACTGCTTGATGCCAATCGCTTCATCATCGTAGCCTGTGGTACGTCGTGGCACGCAGGATTGATAGGCAAACAAATGATAGAACAACTCTGTCGCATTCCTGTAGAAGTGGAATATGCGTCAGAGTTCAGATATCGTAATCCCGTCATTACGTCAAAAGACGTGGTAATTGCCATCTCACAAAGCGGTGAGACCGCAGACACCCTTGCCGCCATACAACTTGCCAAAGAGCACGGCGCATTTATTTATGGAATATGTAATGCCATCGGATCAAGTATTCCCCGTGCCACAGATACCGGTTCGTATATTCACGTAGGACCAGAGATAGGAGTCGCTTCTACTAAAGCCTTTACCGGACAGGTTACCGTATTGACCATGCTGGCTCTTGCTTTGGCAAAAGAAAAAGGAACAATCTCCACGGAGAATTACATGCATGTGGTGAAAGAACTCCACGAAATCCCCAACAAGATAAAAACAGTACTTCAACTTAACGACCGTATCGCAGATTTAAGTCGTACATTCACCTATGCACGAAATTTCTTATATCTCGGACGTGGATTCAGTTATCCGGTTGCCCTTGAAGGAGCCTTGAAACTGAAGGAAATTTCCTATATTCATGCAGAAGGTTATCCGGCTGCAGAAATGAAACATGGTCCGATTGCCTTGATTGACTCAGACATGCCTGTGGTGGTCATCGCAACACATAATGCCATGTACGAGAAAGTATTATCCAATATCCAGGAAGTAAAAGCTCGTAAGGGAAAGGTTATCGCTATTGTCAGTCACGACGACAATACTATCAGCAAAATTGCCGATGAAGTCATCGAACTGCCAGACACCATCGAATGTCTTGAACCGTTATTGACAACAATACCCTTGCAATTGCTGGCGTATCATGTTGCAGTATGTAAAGGTCTTGATGTTGACCAACCCCGTAATCTCGCAAAGTCGGTAACCGTTGAATGATTTCAACAGTTACCGACTTTTTTTTGCGACGTAGTGAAAAGAGAGAAGAACAGACAATACAAACACAAATAAACAAAGGAGACAAAAACGTGGAAGAACTCAAGCACGAATGTGGTGTGGCCATGATCAGGCTACTTAAGCCGTTAGAATACTACGAAAAGAAGTATGGTACATGGGCGTATGGTTTCAACAAACTCTATCTGATGATGGAGAAACAGCACAACCGCGGACAAGAAGGCGCAGGTTTTGCTACGGTAAAACTAAATACTGAGCCCGGAAACGAATATATGTTTCGTGAAAAGGCTGAAGGTAAAGACGCTATCACAGAAATATTCTCGCGCGTAAAACAAGACATGGTTGGAGAACTTTATATGGGCCATCTTCGCTATTCCACTACAGGAAAGTCTGGACTGACTTATGTTCATCCATTCCTGCGACGAAACAACTGGAAGGCGAAGAATCTCTGTATTTGTGGTAATTTCAATATGACAAATATTGACCATGTCTTTCAGAAAATCACAGCACAGGGCCAATGTCCACGCATCTATTCAGACTCCTATATCATGCTGGAATGGATGGGCCATCGCCTTGACCGAGAAGTGGAGCGTAACTTCGTAGAAGCTCAACGCCAAGGGTTGGAAGGACGCGATATTACCGATTATATCGATCAACACGTAGAAATGAGTAATGTCCTTCAAACCACGATGCCCGACTTTGATGGAGGATATGTTGTGTGTGGATTGACTGGAAGTGGCGAAATGTTTGCCATGAGAGATCCGTGGGGAATCAGACCGGCATTTTACTATCGTGACGATGAAGTCGTGGCTTTAGCAAGTGAACGGCCTGTATTGCAAACCACCTTTGATATTTCTTCGGATGCCGTCTGCGAACTCAAAGCCGGACAGGCTTTACTCGTCAAGCAGAATGGTAAGGTGGATGTACGGCAAATAATTCCTCAACGTGGCGATAAAGCTTGTTCGTTTGAACGTATTTATTTCAGCCGTGGTAATGATGAGGATATTTATAAAGAACGACTCCTCTTAGGAGAACAATTGACTGGTAGCATTCTCAAGGCTATCGATAAGGATGTCCATCATACGGTATTCTCATTTATCCCCAATACCGCTGAAGTGGCATACTATGGTATGTTGCGTGGTTTCAAACAGTATATCAACCAACGCAAGATAGAGCGTATCTCGAATCTTGGCCACATACCTACTCCAGAGGAATTGGAGGATATCCTTAAAGATTACGTGCGCTCGGAAAAGGCGGCATGGAAAGATATTAAATTGAGAACCTTTATTACCGAAGGAAATTCTCGTAACGACTTGGCTTCACATGTCTATGATGTAACCTATGGGATTCTGGAACCTCAACGCGACAATCTCGTCATTATCGATGATTCTATTGTGCGAGGAACAACCCTGAAGGAAAGCATCATAAAAATACTCGCGCGACTTCAACCCAAGAAAATCGTTATCGTTAGTAGCGCTCCACAGATTCGTTATCCAGACTATTATGGTATCGACATGGCGCGCCTTGAGGAATTTTGCGCCTTCCGTGCGTGCATCCAACTGTTGAAAGACAGACATATGGAGTCTCTCATAGATACGGTTTATCGGAAGTGTAAAGACGAACTTCAGAAAAACGACGGAAGCATGGAGTGTGCTGTCAAGGAACTCTACCGTCCGTTTACCGTAGAAGAACTCAACGTTAAGATGGTTGAAATGTTGTGCCCTGCTGATGTGGAAACACCTATAGAACTGGTATTCCAAAGCATAGAAGGCCTTCATAAAGCTTGTCCCAATCATCATGGCGATTGGTATTTTACAGGCGACTATCCAACGCCAGGAGGTACAAGACTCTGCCTCAAGGCATTCGTGAACTATATAGAAAATGTATATAATCAGGAAACAAAATAATAAATAATGAAAGACGTAACACTTGTTCTGGAAGACGGAACGCAATTCAAAGGAAAATCATTCGGCTATGATGCACCAGTAGCAGGAGAAGTCGTGTTCAACACGGCTATGATGGGCTACCCCGAGTCATTAACAGACCCATCTTATGCCGGACAACTCATGACGCTTACATATCCGTTGGTTGGAAACTATGGAGTACCTCAGTTTTCTTTCGAAAAGAACGGCCTACCGACCTTCATGGAAAGCGACCGTATCTATGCTTCTGCTATTATCGTAAGCGATTATAGTGAGCAATATTCCCATTGGAATGCTAACGAAAGTCTTGCCGACTGGTTGAAAAGAGAAAAAGTACCTGGTATTACAGGTATTGACACCCGCCAATTGACAAAGGTTCTTCGTGAACATGGTGTGATGATGGGTAAAATACTCATGGATGACGAACCTGACAATATTCCAGAAGCCGATTATGAAGGTGTGAATTTCGTGGATCGTGTTTCCTGTAAAGACATCATCCGATATAATGAAGGCGCAGGACGAAAAGTGGTACTCGTCGATTGTGGAGTGAAAGCCAATATCATTCGTTGTCTTATCAATCGTGGAGTGGAAGTTATTCGGGTGCCATGGAACTACGATTATACTGGAATGGAATTTGATGGACTCTTTTTGGCTAACGGACCTGGCGACCCTGACATGTGTGGAGATGCCGTCGATATTATCCGTAAGCAGATGTCTGTTAGCCGCAAACCTATATGTGGAATATGTATGGGAAATCAATTGTTGGCCAAGGCGGGTGGCGCCTCAATCTATAAGTTGAAATATGGACATCGCAGCCACAACCAACCAGTTCGCGAAGTAGGTACCAACCGTTGTTATGTGACCAGTCAGAACCATGGTTATGCCGTTGATGCTTCTACATTAGGAAAAGAATGGCGCGAACTCTTTGTCAATATGAACGACGGTTCTAATGAAGGCATTCGCCATCAGACCAACCCTTGGTTTAGCAGCCAGTTCCATCCTGAGGCTTGTTCTGGACCAGTCGATACTGAGTTTATGTTCGACCGCTTCGTAGAGGCATTATAATCCATCAAACCATTTTTATGTAATAAGAACAATAATGAAATACGATAATATCAAAAAAGTATTGCTCCTTGGAAGTGGAGCGCTCAAAATCGGAGAAGCTGGAGAATTTGATTATTCTGGTTCACAAGCCCTTAAAGCATTACGCGAGGAAGGGGTGAAAACCGTACTTATCAATCCGAATATTGCTACCGTACAGACGTCAGAAGGGGTAGCCGATGAAATATACTTCTTACCCGTTCAACCTTATTTTGTTGAACGTGTGATAGAAAAAGAACGACCAGACGGTATCCTGCTTTCTTTTGGTGGTCAGACCGCGTTGAACTGTGGCGTAGAACTCTATCAGAGTGGAGTGCTCGATAAATATGGCGTACGCGTATTAGGAACTCCCGTACAGGCCATTATGGATACAGAAGACCGCGAACTCTTTGTGGAGAAACTCGATGAAATCAACGTAAAGACTATTAAGAGTGAGGCTTGTGAAAACATAGAACAAACACGCAAAGCTGCTGCGGAATTGGGCTATCCTGTCATTCTTCGTGCAGCATACGCACTTGGCGGATTAGGTTCTGGTTTTGCCGATAATGAAGAAGAACTCAACAAACTTGCTGAAAAAGCGTTCTCTTTCTCTCCACAGGTATTGGTCGAGAAATCTCTCAAAGGTTGGAAGGAGATTGAATACGAGGTGGTGCGAGACCGTTACGATAATTGCATTACCGTCTGCAATATGGAAAACTTCGACCCGCTGGGAATACATACGGGCGAATCAATAGTTGTTGCTCCTTCTCAGACCTTGACAAACTCAGAATATCACAAACTCCGTGCCCTTGCCATCAAGATTATCCGTCATATCGGAATTGTTGGAGAATGTAATGTACAATACGCTTTCGACCCACAGTCGGAAGACTATCGAGTGATTGAGGTTAATGCACGCCTGAGTCGTTCTTCTGCTTTGGCATCTAAAGCGACTGGTTATCCCTTGGCATTTGTGGCTGCCAAACTTGGTATGGGTTATGGACTCTTTGAACTCAATAATTCGGTTACCAAAACGACAAGTGCATTCTTCGAACCTGCCCTTGACTATGTGGTCTGCAAAATTCCACGTTGGGACTTGTCCAAATTCCGTGGTGTTGACAAGGAACTTGGATCATCTATGAAGTCTGTAGGTGAGGTCATGGCTATCGGACGTACCTTTGAAGAGGCTATACAGAAGGGACTGCGCATGATAGGACAGGGAATGCATGGTTTCGTGGAAAACAAGGAACTGAAGATTGAGGATGTTGACGCGGCCCTCCGTGAACCTACCGATAAGCGCATCTTCGTCATTTCAAAGGCTATGCATCTTCCGCAATATGATATTGACCGTATTCACGAACTTACCCGTATCGATAAGTGGTTCCTCTACAAACTGAAACACATCATAGATATCGACGAGGCGTTGAAAGGCCTGAAAAATAATGATGGTACATCGGCAGAAAAACTTGATGCGACATTACTTCGTGAGGCAAAAGTCTATGGATTTACCGATTTCCAAATTGCACGTGCCATCGGACTTGAGGAAACCATGAACAATATGCATGAGGCTGTACTTGCTGTTCGTAAGATACGTAAGTCGATGGGTATTGTTCCCGTGGTTAAACAGATAGACACGCTTGCTGCGGAATATCCTGCCCAGACCAATTATCTTTATGTGACGTATAGTGGGGTGGAAAGCGATATTCAATATGAACAAGATGGAAAGAGTATTATCGTACTTGGCTCAGGAGCTTACCGCATCGGTTCGAGTGTAGAGTTCGACTGGTGTGGTGTGCAGGCTCTTAATACCATACGCAAGGAAGGTTGGAGAAGTGTCATGATCAATTATAATCCGGAAACGGTTTCTACCGATTATGATATGTGCGACCGCCTGTATTTCGACGAACTGACCTTCGAACGCGTCATGGATATTATTGACCTCGAACAGCCTCATGGTGTCATCGTATCGACTGGTGGACAGATTCCTAATAATCTTGCCATGCCTTTGGCAGAACAGCACGTGCCGATTCTGGGTACGTCTGCCATCGATATTGACGGCGCAGAAGATCGTGCAAAGTTCTCACAGATGCTCAACGAACTTGGAGTCAACCAACCTGAATGGAGCGCTTTGACCTCGATGGATGACATAGACCGCTTTGTGGATAGGGTAGGATTCCCAGTTCTCGTGCGCCCATCGTATGTGTTGAGTGGAGCGGCCATGAATGTTTGTTCCAATCGTGAAGAACTTGAGCGCTTCCTCCAGTTGGCTGCAAATGTGAGCGAAGACCACCCTGTGGTTGTTTCCAAGTTTATCGAACATGCCAAGGAAATAGAAATGGATGCTGTTGCTAAAGATGGCGAAATATTTGCCTATGCCATTTCAGAACATATCGAGTTTGCTGGCGTCCATTCTGGAGATGCTACGATTCAGTTCCCTCCACAGAAACTTTATGTAGAAACAGTTCGCCGCATCAAGCGCATCAGTCGCCAGATTGCCAAAGCGCTTCACATCAACGGACCGTTCAATATTCAGTTCATGGCACGTGATAATGACATTCTCGTGATTGAATGTAACTTGCGCGCCTCACGCTCCTTCCCGTTTGTATCAAAGGTGTTGAAAATCAACTTGATTGAGCTTGCCACTAAAGTAATGCTTGGTCTTCCTGTTGAGAAACCTCATAAAAACCTTTTCGACCTCGATTATGTAGGTATCAAAGCCAGTCAGTTCTCTTTCAACAGATTGCAGAAAGCTGATCCTGTACTTGGCGTTGATATGGCTTCAACAGGTGAGGTGGGATGCTTGGGTGACAATACATCTACGGCTTTGCTGAAAGCCATGCTGAGCGTGGGACATCGCATTCCGAAAAAGACTGTCCTCTTATCTACAGGTACACCTAAACAGAAAGCTGAAATGATTGATGCTGCCCGTATGTTAGTAGAGCATGGCTACAAACTCTATGCTACAGGTGGAACATCACGCTATCTGACAGAAAATGGTATAGAAAACACGACTGTCTATTGGCCCAGCGAATCAGACAAACAGCCACAGGCTCTTACACTCCTCCATGACCACAAGGTGGATATGGTAGTCAATATCCCCAAAAATCTGACCGAAGGAGAACTGAGTAATGGTTATCTCATCCGTCGTGCCTCCATCGATCTCAACGTGCCGCTCATTACCAACAGTCGATTGGCTTCTGCTTTTATCCAGGCGTTCTGTACGGTATCGTTAGACAATATAGGAATCAAGTCTTGGAGAGAGTATTGACAAAAATAATTATGTAAACATTTGGCAGGTTGCCAAATGTTTACTATATTTGCACAGTCAAAACTCTTAAAGATTATAAAACTATGGAACTTGGTGACATACTTGAATCTAAAATAAACCGAAGTGACTATAAGATACTTATTGTCGATGATGTGACGAGTAACGTGTTGCTATTGAAGATTCTTCTGACCAATGAGAAGTTTCAAATATGCACAGCGTCTAACGGCCATCAATGTGTAGAAGTGGCACGTAGCGAACATCCTGACTTGATATTGCTCGATGTAATGATGCCCGAACTCAACGGATTTGACACGGCGGTTATATTGAAAAAAGATCCCCTGACAGCAGATATACCTATTATATTTCTGACGGCTCTCAATAGCCCAAGTGATCTTGTACATGGATTCCAAGTTGGAGCTCATGACTTTTTGACGAAGCCTTTCAATAAGGAAGAACTGATCATGCGAGTCATGCACCAGATTTCCTTGGTGGCAGCCAAACGCTATATTATAGAGCAAAATGAAAAGCTCAAGCGGATCATTTCTAACCGTGATAAGATGTATTCAGTAATCGCACATGACTTGCGTTCGCCTATGGCATCCATCCGTATGGTACTTAACCTCTGTGTCAACGTGGTGACGCCGGATATGGTTGGCGAGGAGATCTTTGGTTTGCTCGATAAGGCCAATCGTGAATCAGAAGAGACTCATGACTTGCTTGACAACCTGTTGAAGTGGACCAAGAGTCAGACTGGACGCCTTGAAGTGGCTTATCAGAATCTCGAACTCGATGATATCGTTCCTGGTGTGGTTGATATCTTCACGATGATTGCTGAGATGAAGAAGATCAAACTTCAGTATATTCCTTCTGAGGAGCATCTGAAAGTACGAGCTGACAACGATATGATGAAAACCGTGGTGCGCAACTTCATTTCAAACGCTATTAAGTTTACCCCAGAAGGCAAGGGAATCGAGGTATATTATAAGAAGTCGGGCGAGTTTGCCAAAATCAGCGTTCGCGACCATGGTGTCGGAATTGCTCCAGAACGTATTGATACCTTGTTCCATAAAGGAGAAACCACTTATGGTACAGGTGGTGAGGAAGGTTCTGGACTTGGACTCCAGCTTTGTGCAGATTTCGCTCGCAAGAATGGTGGCGACGTGATGGTGGAATCAACCTTAGGAGAAGGCTCTACCTTCAGTTTCTTAGTACCGTTGTTGAAAGAAGAAGCATAATATTGTAATCATACATTTTGATTATTACAATAAAATACAGACAGGGGCATCTTTTGAATGATCGCCCCTGTTTGTGTTTCGTGAACTTATGACACTTTATTCTTCTTCGGGATGTTTTGGAAATGTCTTCGGGTTAATACGATCCTATGCTTACCTCTTCAATAAGTCTCTTCTAAGTACTATAAAAATGGGAGTTTAATGGGACTTACTTCCTATATAAATATAAGTAAGCATAAGTTGCCACCTCTGTCATGTAGGAAGCCGTAATGAATGACTTATTTAAAGAAATGATGAAAAAAATTACTCTTTTCTTGCATAATACAAGGAAATATGTTATCTTTGCCGAATAGAAAAATCAATAACAATAATTAATAAACAAACATCAAAGCTAACTTATGAGCCAAAAAAGAGTTTATACCTTTGGTAATGGAAAAGCTGAAGGTAATGCAAAAATGCGTGAACAACTTGGTGGTAAGGGTGCCAACCTTGCCGAAATGAACCTTATTGGAGTGCCTGTGCCTCCAGGATTCACCATTACTACTGACTGTTGCAACGAATACTATCAGGTAGGACAAGAGAAAATCATGCAGTTGCTTAACGATGATGTCATGGCTGCTGTCAAGCACATCGAGGAACTGATGAACTCTAAGTTCGGAGACAAAGAAAATCCATTGCTCGTGTCTGTTCGTTCTGGAGCACGTGCTTCCATGCCTGGTATGATGGATACCATCCTGAACCTTGGTCTTAACGACGAGGTGGCAGAAGGATTGGTAAAGAAGACAAACAACCCTCACTTCGTTTATGACTCATATCGCCGTTTCGTACAGATGTATGGCGACGTCGTACTCGAAATGAAACCTGTGAATAAAGAGGATATCGATCCGTTTGAGGAGATTATCGAACAAGTGAAGGCTGAGCGTGGTGTGAAACTCGACAAAGACCTTTCTGTGGATGAGTTGAAGAAACTCGTTCAGCTGTTTAAAGCAGCTATCAAGGAACGTACAGGCAAAGTATTCCCAGACAATCCTATTGAACAGCTGTGGGGTGCTATTTGTGCGGTGTTCCGTTCATGGATGAACGAACGTGCCATCCTCTATCGTAAGATGGAAAGCATTCCAGACGAGTGGGGTACAGCTGTTTCGGTAATGGCCATGGTATTCGGTAATATGGGTGAGACTTCAGCTACTGGTGTATGCTTCAGCCGTGATGCCGCTAATGGTGAAAACGTATTCAATGGTGAGTATCTCGTTAATGCACAGGGTGAAGATGTTGTGGCTGGTATCCGCACACCACAGCAGATTACAAAGCTGGGGTCACAGCGTTGGGCAGAACGTGCAGGAATCTCAGAAGAAGAGCGTGTCGCTAAATATCCTTCAATGGAAGAAGCTATGCCAGAGATTTACGCACAGCTTAACGGCATTCAGGAGAAACTCGAAGAGCACTATCGCGATATGCAGGATATGGAGTTCACCGTACAGGAGGGCAAACTCTGGTTCCTTCAGACCCGTAACGGAAAACGTACAGGTGCTGCCATGGTGAAGATTGCCATCGACCTGCTTCACGAAGGAAAAATCGACGAGAAGACCGCTATCATGCGTTGTGAACCACAGAAGCTTGATGAACTGCTTCACCCCATCTTTGATAAAAAAGCTCTTACCACAGCAAAAGTTATTGCACAGGGTCTGCCTGCATCTCCAGGAGCAGCATGCGGACAGATTGTATTCCATGCTGACGATGCACAGGAATGGCATGAAGATGGCCACAAAGTGGTACTTGTACGTATTGAAACCTCTCCAGAAGACCTCGCCGGTATGTCTGCCGCAGAAGGCATCCTGACAGCACGTGGCGGTATGACCTCTCACGCTGCCGTTGTAGCACGTGGCATGGGTAAATGCTGTGTATCAGGTGTAGGTTCACTCAATGTTGATTATCATGCTAAGACCGTTGAGATTGACGGAGTCGTATATAAAGAAGGTGACTACATCTCACTTAATGGTACCACAGGTCAGGTTTATGCAGGCGAAGTACCTACCAAGGCTGCAGAACTGAGTGGCGACTTCAAAGAACTCATGGACCTTTGCGATAAATACACCAAACTTCAGGTTCGTACCAATGCAGACACTCCACACGATGCACAGGTTGCACGTCAGTTTGGTGCCAAGGGTATTGGTTTGACTCGTACCGAGCACATGTTCTTCGAGGACAAGAAGATCGTGGCTATGCGTGAAATGATCCTTTCTGATAGTATCGCAGGACGCGAAAAGGCACTCGCCAAACTTCTTCCTTATCAGAAAGCTGACTTCAAGGGAATTCTTGAAGCAATGGACGGTCTGCCCGTAAATATCCGTCTGCTCGATCCACCTCTCCACGAGTTCGTTCCCCACGATATCGAAGGTCAAAAAGTAATGGCCAAGGAGATGGGCGTAGATCTCGCCACCATCCAGCGTCGTGTGGATTCTCTGGCAGAGAACAACCCGATGCTTGGACATCGCGGATGTCGTCTTGGTATTACCTTCCCTGAAATTACAGCCATGCAGACCCGTGCTATTCTCAGCGCAGCATGTGAACTGAAGAAGGAAGGAAAGAATCCTATGCCAGAGATTATGGTTCCATTGATCGGTACCATCAAGGAGCTCAAACAGCAGAAGGATGTTATTCAGTATGCTGCCAAGGAGGTATTTGCTGAATATGGCATCAAGGTAGAGTTTGAGATTGGTACTATGATTGAGATTCCACGTGCTGCCCTTACAGCAGGTCTTATTGCCAGCGAAGCACAGTACTTCTCATTCGGTACTAACGACCTTACCCAGATGACCTTCGGTTACAGCCGTGACGATATTGCTTCGTTCCTGCCTGTATATCTCGACAAGAAGATTCTTAAGGTTGACCCATTCCAGGTACTCGACCAAGAGGGTGTAGGCCGTCTCATCAAGTATGCCGTTAAAGAGGGTCGCGAAACACGTCCTGATCTCCGTTGTGGCATCTGTGGTGAGCATGGTGGTGAACCAAGTTCTGTGAAGTTCTGTGCCAAGATTGGTATGAACTATGCATCATGTTCTCCTTTCCGCGTGCCCATCGCAAGACTTGCTGCCGCGCAGGCAGCTGTAGAGGAATAGACGAAAGATGCTGAAAATCAGTTAAATACAAGACAAGGATCTGGCAACAGGTTCTTGTCTTGATTTTAGCTAATATTTTGCATGTTACGTCTGCAAGACGCGTGTATATATGAATGCAGAGCAGAGATAATAGGTGTTTTAGGCTCTATGTAATACAAGACTGTCATGTCACTCGAAATGTCGGATAATCCATAATAATATTGATATTGGAAATGCGTAAAAAGATAGTATTATTTCTTCTTTGTATTGTACTCTTTGTTCCTGATTTAAGAGCACAACAGGTTCAAATGCAGCAGCGATTCGAGTCTGCATACAAAGAAATTGTAGATATGCTTGAAGACAAGAAGCCACTATCTATTAAAAGGAGTGTGTTTCTTGCTGAATGGGCGTATCTTGATGGGCATCTCGATTATGAGCAAGATTTTTGTGAACCGTTGCAAAGAGGGGCACAATACATGAGGAGACTAATCACTGCTAATAAGTGGGAAAATTATAAGACTGCAAAACAGATTGCAATCTGTACATTCTTCTTTCAATCATTATCAGGAAATAATTATACTATATTTTCTTATGATTTTAGTACTGAGTATCCTGACGAAGATTGGCATCATCAATTAGTATCAAGAACCCTAAAGACGCATAAAGGACAATGCCATTCGCTCCCATGGGCTTTCAAACTGTATGCAGAAGAACTTGGAGCAAAGGCTTATATAGCACATGCCCCACGACATTGCTTCATTATGTACAAGGATGAAGATAATTTGTTTCCTGAAGACTGGGTGAATGTTGAGGTTACTGCCCAACAGTATCAACCGACTTGGGGGATAAAAGAACATTTTGAGATAGAAGATTCAGCAATTATTGCAAAAACATACCTTTCGCCGTTAACAGATAAAGAAACCGTTGCCTGCCAATTAAGTGACTTGGCTTTAGCATATTATCATAAGTTTTCGCGTTATGATGAGTTTACACTAAAATGTGTAGAAACTTCGTTGAAATACTATGCAATGAATCCTAATGCGATAATTACTAAAGGTAAATCCTTGGATACGCTACTACAGAGGCATCTTGAACAAAATGGGCATCTTCGAGATGATTATACAGATGAGAATGATGCTCAATCTAAGCAATGTCTACAAGACCTAAGAGCAACTCATTGGACTCAAGAAACAGAGGAACTACGGAATAAATTGAAGCAGACTCCAGAAGATATGGAGAGAATTCGAAAGAATGTACAAATTATAAAATAAAGTCATTATGAACAGATTAAAGAAAGTCTTAATTTCAGTTGCTATTTCAATAGTAACCGTAAATGCAAATGCATGGCCCTGGATTTCGCCGTATGCTTATTGTTTCGGAAATCCAGTAAATTGTATTGATCCTGATGGAAGAAGCACATGGGTAATTAATCAAGGAGATGGAAAATATCAAGTTGTAGGTGGTAATCTAAACGATAAGGATAAAAACATTTATGTTGGTTCATTTAATAAAAAGGGAGAATTTGTTCGTGGCAATTCCATTGGAGTAACTACATCAATGACATCATTCTATAATAGTGAAGCTCAAGGTGGAGGTCAATGGAGTGTCGGAAGTATTATTGACACAAATGATAGGAGTGGCGACAAATTCCTTGAAAAAATCATTTCTAATAATCCTCCAATGATAGATGATTACATGATGAATGCACGAAATAATAAGCCTTATGATTTTAAAGTGACAAATGGAACAAACAGTCCAATAAAAGGTATAGACATCTATCGCGGTATGCCTGTAGGAGAGAATGGAAAAGGACAAACTATTTATACTTCTGCCAGGGATATAGGAAACATAGCAGCAGGATATGTTGCAGGAGTAAATGGAATGTCTTGGGAGGCATCGAGAATAGCATTTGATTCATACCAAGGTGGAATGGAGGGTAAATCTACAAGAAATGCCGAAAGGTATGGATGGACTATGGGATACAACAATGCGAGCTATAACAAAAAAATGGATAACCTTTTGAGGTCAGTGGGAAGTTCTATAAAATCCCTGTGGAATTACTTTATTAAATGAAAAAAAAGATATATATATTGGTCCTGTTTTTTTTACCAGTAGTGATATATATGTCACTTCCATATATCACCTTATCGTCTAATGATCGCAAATTTGAGGCAATATTTGATAGAGGTGGATGGCGCATAGAAATGAAAGAGCAAAAACAGGACTCACTTTTGTTTTTTACTATCCATCAAGCAGGGAAGATAAAAAGTGACAGTATATCATTCTATGTTCACAATAATTATTGCAGTGATGTTATATCTTTTCTTTTTGTAGAAGGCGTGGATACTGTCTATATTCGGAAAGGGCGTGAGTTCAAGGAATTGTTTTCTTTAGAAGAACAAAGTTCACATTCCATGGCTCCAAAAGACTTCCCTGTAAACAATCCAGTTATCGGAAAACTGCCCTTTAAGTGTAAACTAGTGGCTTTTTCTGATCCGAGATTTTTTATATACGACAAGAATAAGTGCACATACATTCCGAAAGATGACATAACTCATGTAATCACGTTGTTTCATAATACAGAAAGAGGGGACTCTTACACTCTTTGTGATGTTATGCGTACTGACACGTTGGAAATAAATATTATTCAAAAGCATTAAAAAGTAAACCTTTAAAAAGTAAGGATTAGATGATGGAATATTTTATTATGTAAGTGAATATTCTTGCAAGAGAATACGAGTCTGCAACGTGCAGAACGTGCAGAATGCACGAAAACTGCATCTCAAATGTTGACCAGTCCTTATGTATATTATCGATTATCAGAAAGTTATCTTTCGTATTAGCCGCCGCGCAGGCAGCTGTCGAAGAATAGACAGAAAATGCTGAAATTCAGTAGTATAAATGGTAAGCGTCTGCGTGACAGACACTTACCATTTCTTTTTGCGTTCATTCTGTGCGTTTCATTTGCAGAATAAGACGTCGAAAACAGGCAATATGTTTCCCAAATTTGAGGGTGCTGTTACTACAATTTTATTACGGGAGTTTCCCCCGATGCTTTTAGGGAAAATCATACATCAGATTATGGTTTTCCCCTTGTTGTTTTCAGCTATTCTCCCTATCTTTGCACTACGTTAGAAGAAAGGCTGCACTCGACAATTTGAAAGCAAGCTTTCATTGTACTCGTTTGCACTTTCTTTGCACCAGAAATAAATGCAGTAATAACCCTTTAAAGAGAAGATAGTTATGAAAAGAATGATTATGACATTGGTAGCAGCATGGATGATGATTACATCTATGGATGCTCAGAGACTGACAAATATTCAGGCAGAAGCCCGTTTTATCACAGATAAGATGGTGGTGGAACTGGGATTGAGCAGCGCCCAGCGCAACAGCATCCTGAACATCAATCTCAATTATCTCAATAGCATCCGCAGCTATCGCGACATCGATGCCTACGGCTGGCATTACCGCAACAAGCAGCTCAAGCGCATGATGACCGCCAGACAATGGAAGAAATTTAAGAACTCATACTATTTCTATCGCCCTATCGGCTGGCAGAATCATGTGTATGTTCACCATATTTACACCAAGTATCCAAAGCATAACTGGGGACACGACAAGCGCCGCCCTCGCCCTGAGTGCAGCTACGGAAGACCAGGATGCCCAGGCGGAACCCATGTAACTTATGGACCAGGAAAGCCGTGTAAGCACCACAAGCATCACAAGCACGATAAGAAGTGGAAGCACGACAAGAAGAAGTGGAAGCACGATAGAGATTGGGATGATGACTAAGATTAAGACAAACATTCGATGATAAAACAGAAGAAATCCAAGCTAGAGATGATTCTCCGGCTTGGATTTCTCGTTAAATAAAAACTAACTATGCCGACTAACTAATAACTAATCATTAATTACTAACAAAACGTCTTCCACAATCTGCTCATCGAGCAGGCGATTATCCGAAAGCAACTGCTGCACATCATATCTATCGTAGAGACCCTTTCTGATGCCGCCCACCATCACCTTCATATCTGAAGTGCCATAGTAAGAGGCGATACGCTCGCCGAATCCGCCATCCTTCGATCCATCCTCCAGAGTTACCACCAGCTGATGGTTTGCCTTCAGGCTATCCAGCGTCTCGGCATCCACCTCATTCAGATAACGGGGATTGATGAGCGTAGCATCGATGCCCTTATCAGCCAACAGGCGGACTACATTCTCGCCCTTCTGATAGAACGAACCGGCGGCGATGACTGCCACCTTCTCGCCCTGGTGGATCACCTTGTACTTTGCCTCGTAACCATATTCAGCATCAACGGCTTCGGACGTATGAACCACACCATTGCTTGGCACGCGGATGGCGATAGGTTTCTTATCCTGCAGAATGCTCCAGCGGAGCATGGCTAAATACTCCTCGCAGGTGGTTGGAGCCAGATAGATGAGCCCCGGAATGCTGCAGAGCATCGGAATATCGAAAAGGCAGATGTGGGTGATGTCGTTCATCGAGTTCACTCCGCCTCCTACCACGTTGATTACGGCTGGGTTGGAATTGATGCAGAGGTCTTGCGCTATCTGGTCGTAGGTACGTTGGATGAAGGTGCTGTAAACGGTCCAGACAGGATGCAATCCGCCCTTCGCCATTCCCGAAATCATGGCCACCGCCTGCTCTTCGGCGATTCCCATATCGATGTGCTGCTTGCCAGCCAGTTGGCGCTTATCGGCAGTAAAGCCACCTGCGGTAGGAGTACCGGCGGTTACGGCGATTAGGGTCTTATCCTGCTTCATCTCGCCCAGCATCCAGTCGGAGAATAAGATGCCGTAATCCTCTGTTGGAGCAACCTCCGGAAGGGTTCCATCGGCATTCCTTCTTGGTCGCGAACCGTCTTCCAGATTGAAAGGCATTCCCCAATGCCAAGCCTCCTTATTGGCTACGGCTGGCGCAAATCCATGACCTTTTTCTGTATGAATGTGAACCACGGTAGGCTTATCCGTATCCTTCACACTCTCGAAAACCTGGATGAGTTTTCCGATGTCGTTACCCTCTTCCAGGTACTTGTATTCAAAGCCCCACGCCTTGAACCAGTTGTGCTCGCAGGTGCCGTTGCTCTGGCGCAGGGCACGCAGGTTCTTGTAGATTCCGCCATGATTTTCGGCGATAGACATTTCGTTGTCGTTCACCACGATAATGATGCCCGTACCGAGTTCCGAAGCCTCATCCAGTCCCTCGAAAGCCTCGCCGCCAGAAAGGGAGCCGTCGCCGATAATGGCGATGATGTTCTCATCGGTTCCCTTGATGTCGCGCGCCTTCTGCAAACCGGTGGCAAGACTTACGGAAGTGGAAGTATGCCCCACCTCAAAATTGTCATACTCCGGACATTCGGCAGGAGAAGAATAGCCCGAAATGGCATTCATGTCATCCACATCGCCGAGGAATCCCGCAGCGCGCCCGGTAAGCACCTTATGTGGATAGCATTGGTGGCTTACGTCAAACACGAGCTTATCCTTTGGCGCATTAAAAACGTAGTGAAGCGCCACGGTAGCCTCCACGAATCCCAGGTTCGGTCCCACATGACCGCCATGCTTGCTCACACGGTTCAGCACAGCCTGTCTGGTTTCATCAGCCACAACCTGCAACTCCTTCAAATCCAGCTTCTTCAAGTCGGTTGGCGACTTTATTTTCTCAATATACATATTTTTTATACTTATAGTTATGATTATATGATGATCATCATTTCCGGGTGCAAAGATACGAAGAATCCAGGAAACACGCATTACCCAAACTACAGAAAAAATGAATGATTTTCCGGAAAACTCATCTTGGAAATCAGCCTGCTGCCTTATCCCTATCCTTCAGAATCACAGCCATGTTATCCAGCGCCCATTCTATCAGATGAGCCTTTCTTACTCCTGATGGAGCAACCTGCGTTGAAGCTGTGAAAGCTGCCATCGCTGCTGGCTACACCCACATCTACACCGCTGCTGTCTATAAAAATGAGAAGAGCGTGGGCGAGGAAATCAAGGAAATTGGAATCAAACGTGAGAATCTCTTTGTTACCAGCAAGGTTTGGAACACGGAGTGTGGCTACGACAAGACCTTGAAGGCGTTTGACAAGACTTTGAGCGATTTAGGTCTCGATTATCTTGACCTCAACCTCATCCATTGGTCAGCCAACGAGTTGCAGTTTGGCAAGGATGCAAATCAGCAGAATGTAGATACTTGGAAAGCGATGGATCGTCTGCATGAAGAGGGCTTGATTTGCAGCATCGGTCTTTCCAACTTCATGCAGCATCATGCAGAGCCAGTAATGGCGAAGGCAAACATCTGTCCGATGGTTGACCAGATAGAGTATCATCCTGGATTCACCCAGAAGGAGTGTGTTGAGTTCTGCAAGAAGAACAACATTCTTGTGGAAGCATGGAGCTCATTGGGAAGAGGTAATGTCTTGGATAATCCTCTCTTGAAATCGATTGCTGCCAACCATGGCAAGAGTGTAGCTCAGGTAGTTATCCGTTGGGTGATGCAGACAGGCGTGCTGCCACTGGTAAAGTCGGTTACTCCAAGCCGAATCAAGGAAAACTTCGATGTCTTCGACTTTGAACTCTCTCAGCAGGAAATGTTTGAAATCGCATCGCTGAAGGCTGACAGAATAGGTGCAGACCCAGATACATGTGATTTCTAATACGGTATGGTTTGGAGTGAAATGCTCCCAAAACATATAAGATGAAAATGTAAAAAGTTACGGAGATAATTCATATTCTCTGTAACTTTTTACTTAAAACAGTCATATAATTTATCTGTTGTTTTCACCCTATGCAGGAACATCTATTTACAAAATGCAGATCAGTCAATATCTATTAATTGGAAATGCTTGTTGAAGGTCAAATCCAATCCGTTTGTCAGTTCCACCTCGTATTCATTCTTGTTCATTTCAATCTTTTTCACCGATTGTCCTGCATAATTATCCTTCAAGTAGTTCTTGATGGCTTGCGGAATCAACAGAGCTGGCACGATTCCCTGCTTGCAGTTTATCTCTGTAAGATTTCCTTTTTTGTCGAATTCCAGCTTCGTGCCATTCTGCAGAACCACATCATAGCTTCTGCTGACAACTCCCGATTCAATCGTTGCAAGCATCACCTTCTGACCATTGAAATGATTATTGAGCAAGGTCTGGGCCTTGGCAGGAAGTGCATTTACAGAGATAGGCTTGTCGTTGCCCGCATTCGCCGCCATATTGCATGAAACCATGCAGCAAATGGCAATCATCAATATTCGAAAAATTCTTTTCATAAGCTAAAAATTAAAAATTTATAATACCTAAAAAGCGATGGGTGCTTAAACGCCATTACCTAAGAATTAGACGCAAATCGTGCCTGAATGTTTAAAGAGAAATTCTATTGCAGCTTCTGATGAAACTCCTTCCTTGTCTTAGCCATTGCTTCCGTAGCCCTATCATGGGTCTCTATCAGCAATGGGCTCTTATGATATTGTACGATTTTGACTCCAACAGACTTGTGTCTCTTCTTTTCCTCGATGCATTGAATAATCAAGTCGGAGTTGGCTCTCGCCTTCTTCCCTCGCGACTCGGCAGAGATTGCAAGCGAGCTTGCATCTTTGCTCTCGCTGCTCGTTCGGTTGGCCGACATTGATGTTGGAGTCTTGTCAAAGTTTTGAATATAGGCGGCATTGGTCAGGAAGATAATGTCGGAACTTTCAGGGATTTCCTGCATTACCTTCACCATGAGGGTTAGCATCATGCGGAACTCTGTGGTATGCAAGTCGCTGATTACATCACGGCTGATGATGCTACCGTTATGCTCAATCACAACGGCAGCACCACCAGCTCGCTCTTTATGACCGTAGTCACATGACCCGCCTATCCATACATAATATGTTGTCGAGTCCTGTACCATCACTCTGCAGGTGCCCATTTGCAACGAACAGGAGAGACGATTGCGCCCTCTGCCTTCAACTGCTTCATGGCTGCATCTACCTCTTTGCGGTCGAGACCGCTGAGCTCTGCGATTTTACCTGCGTTAAGAGGCTGACCTGCCTCTTTCATTGTTGCTAATACTTTTTCTTTTGCGTCCATTGTTTTAACGATTTAATGTGTTATTATTATATTGTTATGCAGTCTCCTTCGTGCCCGATGCACCAAAAGGGGACATCCTTTTCTTTGCAGAAAGGCTCCATGCGCCACGCACTCTCAAACCCACTCATGACAAAGTGCATTGGAACGAATATTCCAACCTTGAAGCGGTCGATAAATTGACGCCCTCCCAGCGTATAGCCATTGCCGATGCGTCCGTCCACAGGGAACATCACAAGGTCAAAGGAGTCGGTAATCTTTCGGATGTCTTTAAGTTCACCAAGGAACCGCTTTTCCTCTGCCACAGGATTGATGTATTGACCAAACTCTTCACTGAAGACCTCTCCTTCAGGCGTGCCGTCAACAAGAAAGCGTGCGTACCAGTTGCACAAGTCGCCAGCATGAAAGATGGTTTTACCTTCTGTCTCCACAATCCAGCTCACGCCACTGTCATTGCTGCCCGTGGCTGTCACTTTCAGGTTTTCATCTTCCCATACCGTTCCTTTGGCCATCCATACATCGGCATCCTCTTTCTGCGCTCTTCTTCGTTTGAGTATATCCTTTGACAGGATGTATGTAATATTGGGGATGCTATTCTTCCATCTGAGGATTGCTTTCGTGAAGTGGTCCTCGTGGAAGTGGCTTGAAAACACGTACACATGTTTACATGTATTCATGTACCCACTCATAACATCGGCAGGATCCATCCAGTAGTCAAAGACCAGGATGCACCGAGCCGTTTCAAGCAGGAATCCACTATGGAAGATGTATCTGAGTGTCATCATTTCAAAGCCTTGCCATCTGAGAATGCCTTTCCAATGGTCTTGTCAAGTTCGATGTAACCATGATGTATCGGGTCGAACACGATGAGTTCCATCTTCTCCATGTCGGGCTTGCCGTCCTCTGCCAGATAGTTCTCATCCACAAGGATGTTGACTATCTCTGCCACGATGTAATAGCCCTCTTCCGACTCGTCAATCTTTTCCTTGATGCGGCACTCCAAGGTCATGGGAAAGTCGGTGAAGACGGGTGCGTTTACATTCTCTGACTTCTCCCATTTCCAACCTGCTTTCTCCATCTTGTCGGCATCGTTCTTGGCTGATACGATGCCCACGAAGTCAGCAGCTACCATGGTCTGCTTTGTAGCAAATGCCACGGTAAAATCAGGGCAGTTGTTCAGGTTGGCGGTGGTGGCATGTGCGCCCATGGAAATCATAATCTCCTTTGCGTCCCATTGACCGCCCCAAGCTGCATTCATAGCATTGGGCTTGCCGTTCTTGTCGTATGTGCCGATAATCAGTACCGGCTGTGGAAGCATCCACGATTTTTGTCCAAATGATTTGACCTTTGGTCTTCCTCCTCCTTGTAAAGCAGAGTTAATGCCTACATTACTCTGCGTTTCCTTCGTTCGTCGGTTCATTGTTCTATTCATTATATTGTTATCAATTCATTCAATTTATCTTCTCGTATTATCTTCGGTTGTGCCTTACCTGCCAGAATGAGAATCTTCTTCCCATTCCTGTAGATGTTCAACTGCCTGCTCCGTATCACAGCCGTCAAGGTCTCATCATCCTTCATGGCTTGCCATATCGGATAATACACACCATCAGGTTCAAACAGCTTCTTCTGAAGGTGTGAGCACATATTGGTTGTATCTATTGTCATCTCATTAAGTTTATATCATCAACATAATCCTGCCTGCTTCTTTTGTGAACATTTCAGGAAAGCGGCAAATCGTTGCATACACTTGATTGCTCGTCACAGGTTGCCCGTCTTTTCGTTGGTGCAACCCTTGGCGATTGATGGCATCAGCAATTTGATCGGTAGTCATACCGCCATTTCTCTTCACAATCACATATACTATGGCTTCTTCTATCTTCATCCTTTATTCATCTGTTTTTCAATCCATGCCATCAATACAGCAACAGCATATTCCTGTTCTTCCTTAGTCAGTGCCCTGCCTGCTGGAATATGATGCCACTTGAAGAAACAGCCCCGGCAACAACAGCCAGTGGCATGTTGGGCCAAAAAAACAGGATGCCCACGCATAGGAGTCTGCTTGCCGTCGTTCGGTATAACAGCCGGAGCAAGTCTTTTTGCTATGAAGTCCTCAGCGTGATTTCGTATCGTAGGCAACCCCTTTTCCATTATATATTCCCTGTCTTTCATTGACAGATGGAAACGGCTACGGAAATCTGACTTTGCCAATCTCTCAAAGAGATTCGTCAGGTCATATTCTTTCCTCTCAGAAGAAATGTTCTCATTCAATTCTTCCTCAGGGAACAATGATGGATATATGTATTTCTGTGACACCATTATCTGTTACTTCTGATTTCCAATGTTATATCCATATACGACCGCTTGCCGTCTATATAGTCGGCATATAGCGATTCTTCGCTTCGACCTTTAAGAACATGGCATTTGCCGCATATCTCGCAGTTATGCAGACATCGCCATTCGTTCAAGACGTAATCCAAACGCTCTTCTCGTGTGGATGATTCAATATTCGGTGCGGTCATTATTGTTGGGTTTATTCAGTCCTCATCTTTGAATGTTCCAACTAATACAATGCAAAGCTCCTCCTTCTTTTGCTATTTCCGTCATTTCTAACAGATGTATATGACAATCAGGAAAGGCGTTTTTGACATACTGATACGCTATATTGTCTTCCTCGATATTGAAGGATGGCATAACAATATGCTTTCCAACCTGAAGAAAATTGATATATGCCCAGTTAAGTTCTTTACAAGGAGAAGAAACAATATCGTTGAAACGCATTTCTGTGACAGAGAATCCATATTCTACCAGAATATCTTTTATCTCTTTTGCTTCTTCTGGATATTCATCACCATGGTTTCCCATTAGAATACGATTATCTCCACACCACCTGAGAAAACCATCAGAGTGCCCATATTTATCAGTATCATCAGAGTTGAAATCTCCATGTAAAGTCCAAGGAATGATTATCACAGGATGACCAAGTTCTGATTCCAATTTATGCTTGAACGCCATGTCTCCCTTTTCGTAATGATTTTCTGTATATACCTTATCAGTCATGACGATATAAGGGCCACAACAAACCATATTACCACCATCAATAATAAGGTTTGTTTTCCGACAGTTTATACCCATTCCATGTAGCACTTTTGTGCAATCTGTTATTGTGTCAGCATCGCCTGGTTTGTTGCTATTTACAAGATAATCTGGATAATAACGATACTTCACGAACTCTTCTTTTCCCAATTGAATGGGCATGTAGTCACGAGCCCAGTAATCCTCCGTGTAATGTAACTCTTTTGTCGTTATTCCAATATCATTCAGCAAGTCAATAAGCCTATGATAGAACTCTGGATGGCCGTCACGTTTATCCTTTAGCCATGTGGAGAAATACACTTCATTAGTGTCGGAATCATGCATCAGATTTTCACAACGAACATACCTATATCTTTTCTCCTCGAATATCGCGAGGTCGTTGCATAGGAGTTCAAATTTTGGATATGACTCAAATTTTCCAATAATGCTACATACTTTTTTTTCAATGTTTTGCTGCTGCGTTCGAAGATTTTTTCTTTTCTCACATACATATGCTACACTGCCATTGTTATGTTCAACCAGGCGAGGGAAATCACCATCTCCACTAACTGCATTGAAAGTCCTGAAAAGCTCAGCGCAAGCCCATGGACCGTCCAGTATCTCACTGCCATCTTCCTTCGTTAATTTGCGTAGAAGAATTCCGCCGAAAGAAGCATTATCATCCAAAAAATAATGTTTTGAAGATTTCTTCTTGTCATTGGAGATGATTTTGGCTTTTATCGAACTTTCAAAATTTAAGTCAATCCCACCAAAATCGTTTATATACCATCGCATTGCCTTGGAGATACGTGGATGGGTAATAATGTCTCGATGGTTCTTGTTGTAATAATAGAACTCAATATCATTGAATAAATAGAGTGAGCCTTCGTACTCAATGACGAAACATTCAAACAACAATTTTGCTATATGGTCGAAATGTCGTTTGATGTCTGGTGCTGTATTACAGCCTTCAATAGACATTAATTGCTTTAGTTCTTCAATTTTGCTCATAACTGAATATTTCGTTTTATTATTTGTTACAAATAAATCCAATGGCATCTTTGACTGCTCTGTCAAATGCCGTATCCTGGCCGGGAACTGTGATGAAAAGATGTACGGCTCCTTTATATTCTATCCGTTGTATATTTCCGCACATCCTTTCTGCAAGATTCAATCCTTGATCGCGCAGAATGTCCCTTTCAGCAGCGATGAGCAAGGTTCTCGGAAGCATATTCAACACTTCATCACTACACAGGCCTACGCTAATGGCAGAACAGCGATTGTCAGCATTGATGGTGTACGCCCGATTGAAAGCTTCCATGATTTCGGTATCCAGACCAAAGCCTTTACCATAGTGCTGCCATGATTCCGAACCATCGTCAAAAGCCTTTGTCACAGGGTAGAACAGAAGCAAGGATTCTATTTTGCCGCAGCATGTTTCTGACAAAGCCGTGGCCAAAGCAAGGTTGCCTCCTGAACTGTCACCGCCAATGGTGATGTGGTTGGCATCAATATGTAGCTCTGCAGCATGGTCGATGATGTAATTGACGGCAGAGATACAGTCGTCCAGTCCTTCAGGATAAGGATGCTCTGGAGCCAAGCGATAGTCAAGAGCGATGACTCTCATCTTGCCCGATGCAGCCAGGGCATCACAGAATCTTCCACAACTGTTGATGCTGCCAAAAGTCCAGCCACCTCCATGCAGATACAACAATACAGGAAGGTGTTGGTCTTGACTTCCCTTGGGCTCATATAGGCGCATGTTTGGGGTAATCATCTTTGTTTCCACATGGTCAGAATACTTGGGTGGAGCATTCCGGGCATTGCGGACAGCCATCAACGCTTTGTTATCTCCATCAATAGCACTGAGTATAGCCAATGTCTGTTTGTGTTGTAGGTCTGGCGGCATGTTGCGTAGGAATTTATCCGCCTGGATGCGCATCAAACATTGTTCTGCGATCTCTGCCACCTCTTTCTCCTCCTTTGACTTTTGCAAGAAGATGGCAATAGACAAGTGAGAACCGTCGGGCAAAAGAACGATTCCAACATCGTTTCTGTCTTGTCTTCCGTCAGAAGAAGGAAAACCAGAACCTGTCTTGTGAATCAGTTTGCCGTCTTTGGGCAAGATTGCTGCTATGCGTTGCTTACCAGTATTACAATCTGCCATTGTATTCCAGATAAAGGAGAGATTCTTGTTGTCATTCCTATGAAGATAGAACCACTCCAAGAGTCTGGTCATTTCTTTCGAAGTAGCTGAGTTTTCTATGGCTCTATGAGGATTCTTTTTCATCTCCTTCTCTGTCAGTCGCACATGGATGTCTTTGAATCCAAGCGTATGGATATATTTCTCTACTGCATCCGGTTGTCCACATGATGCAAACAAAAGGTCGCAAGCATTATTGTCGCTCTGCTGCAAAGACCATTCTATTAACTCAGCAAACGTGAAATAACGTGCCCCTTCAAATTTTGACAGCATGGGCGACCATGTCTCAGCGTCCAGGCTATCCTTGTGTACAAGAACAGAGTCGCTCAGTGTCAGTCCTTTCTTGTGCAAGTAGTCTGCTACGTATAAAGCCTGTGGAAATTTCATGACGCTATGCATAGCAAAAACACTGTCCTCCTGATGACCGCAATACAAATCCCCATTCATCATGCTTGCCCCATATGAAAAATATGAGGATTGACCTTTCGCCTCTGTAGTCTGGATGTAAGCCAGGAAAAAGGTGAGAAGCAGAAAATGTAGGATTTCGCTCACACGTCGAGTCCCTTCTGTGGGGTTGAATATGATTTGATGTATCTTCATCTTTCCTTTATCTGTTTATTGAGTTATAGACACTTTGATGACTCCATCTCGCTTCTGCTCAAAGAGTTCATAGGCTTCAGCTATCCTCTCCAACGGAAAACGGTGGGTGATGAGCGGTGTGGTGTCAATCTTTTCCTCCTTGATGAGTTGCAGGATTTCCTGGCAATCACATCCATCCACACCTCCCGTCTTAAAGGTAAGGTTCTTGCCGTACATCTGAGGCAGAGGCAGTACCTGTGGCTCATCATAAAGGGCAACAACAGTCACTATTGCATTGGGACGAGCACATTGCCAGGCCAGTTGGAAAGTGTCCTTACCACCAGCCACTTCCAGTACTCGGTCAGCACCTCCATGGTCGCTGTGCTGCATTACGAAGTCGGAACATTCATCTGGAGTCGTCAGCAATACATCGGCGTAATGCGCTTTAACGAAAGCCCGACGTTCAGCTGATTGCTCACAGACAATGATGTGCTTGGGATGTTTCAGCATGGTGCAAAGCAAAGTGCAGATGCCTGTAGGTCCTGCTCCAATAATCAACACAGTGTCATCTGTAGAGATTTCGCTGATACGTGCCGCCCAGAAACCTGTGGCGAGGATGTCACCCACAAACAACGCCTGTTCGTCTGTAACACCGTCGGGGATATGGTTCAGTCCCTGCTGTGCCAATGGTACACGAACATATTCCGTCTGACCGCCATCGATGCGGCAGCCAAGTGCCCATCCACCGTGTGGCGATGTACAGTTGTTCACATAGCCATGCTTGCAGTAGAAACATTCTCCACAGAAAGTTTCCACATTCACCGTCACACGGTCTCCTTTACAGAATCCTTGGACTTCACTGCCCAGTTCTTCCACGATGCCAACCATCTCATGCCCGACGGTGATACCAGGCACAGCCCTTGGTACGCTGCCGTGCTTGATATGCAGGTCACTTGTACAGATGCTGCTCATGGTCACACGGACGATGGCATCCGTAGGCTCCTGGATCATAGGCTTAGGCTTTTCAACCAATTCAAACCTACCTTTATCTATATATGTGTATGCTTTCATTATTTACTCGTAAATTCGTTATCATTTTGAATTTTCATGGATTCCTGCACGGTTGATTAGCTTTTCCACTCGTTCAAAATCAAGGTATCTCTTTTCAAATCCTCGGAAGATGTCTATGTCGGGAAATTCTCTTATAAGCGCAGATACAAAATTCTCCAATGTTACAGATTGGAATTTGTATTTATACTCATCCTTTAGAATTGATCTTAGGCTACTCTCATCCTCCTCATTGCTTATGTTTTCTTTTGGAGACAATATGATGGATATAGAATCGTCAAGATGCTCATGTAGCCTTACTGTTTCGGTCAACAAGAAATTTCTACCTTAATTCCGCAACACTATAATTTAACTTTATTTATAAGTTCCTGAGCAACAAAAAGTTGCCCAGGATTTTGCCATGTCAGAATTTTCACTTATCTTAGTGTTGCAAAAAGAAAACAAGCAAAACTCTAATATGACATGGCAAAAATACAAATTAAATCTGAGAAACTCACACCTTTTGGAGGAATTTTTTCAATCATGGAGAAATTTGACTCCATGCTTTCACCCGTTATCGACTCAACACTGGGTCAGAGATGCAGCAGTATCTTCGGATATCAGTTCAGCGAGATAGTCCGTTCGCTGATGAGCGTTTATTTCTGTGGCGGCTCATGCGTGGAAGATGTAACGTCACAACTGATGCGCCTCTCTCGTATCATCCTACCCTTCGTACATGCAGCTCTGATACCATCCTCAGAGCCATCAAGGAACTGACACAGGAAAACATCTCCTATACTTCCGACCAAGGCAAGACCTATGATTTCAATACTGCAGACAAACTCAACACATTGCTTATAAACGCTTTGGTTTCTACAGGCGAGTTGAAGGAAATTGAGGAATACGATGTTGACTTTGACCATCAGTTCCTTGAAACGGAGAAGTATGATGCAAAACCGACCTACAAAAAGTTCCTCGGCTACAGGCCTGGCGTATATGTTATCGGTGACAAGATAGTCTATATCGAGAACAGCGATGGTAACACGAATGTGCGTTTTCATCAGGCAGACACCCATAAGAGATTCTTCGCTCTTCTGGAATCCCAGAACATCCGTGTAAATCGCTTCAGGGCAGACTGCGGTTCCTGCTC
>NZ_NPJB01000048.1:0-820 GCF_002251345.1 Prevotella sp. P4-119
AGGTTTCTCCTTGTTGGCACCTTTCGACTTCATGTTTCTTTGCCATTCCACGAGCTTCTGCAGCTCCACTTCATCATGCTTTCGCGCGAAACGCATCATCGCTTCAACATATCCCTGCAGTTGGCCTTTTCCGCCTGCAGAACCTGCCGAAAGTGCATCTATCATGCCACAAAGTTCCTTCCAAGATTGGTCTGGATACAAAAATTCAGTTGCACTGATATGTGCTGCAGCGGCATCAAAAAGTGTCGGAGCGATAGGTTCACGCATGTCTGGAGATACCTGCGAGAGCACTAATTTCACGAAATCCAAGCCTTTTCCCAGTTTTGGCATGGCTGGAGCAGTCTTTGTTGTAATGTCGTAAGTCATTATATTACAGCTTTTTAGATTGAAATTGGATTAACCAAAGCGTTTCAGTTTCAGTTGTTTCAGTTGTTTTTTGAGGGGTACCTATTTCACTCCCTATATATATATTATTGATTATTAATTAGTTATAAGTATTAAAAAGGGGATTTGAAATTTTACTGACCCTCTGAAACACAACTGAAACTGAAACAACTGAAACGCTTGGCTAAAATTCACGCTTCTTCTCCGAGGCCTGTTGCACTATCTACCAGTTTGGCAACCTGCCTCAGTTCTTTGGCAGCTTCCATACAGAATTTAGCGAAAGTGAGTTTCTCGTTGTAGTCTGGGCGATTGAACGTAGGATAGATAGTCCCGTCTGGTTTTCTATTCACGTTGATATACCGTCCCACAAACACGTGTGGGTTACGCTTTACCGGCCATAACGCCTTTGCCACATGCTCCACGAAGAGGTAATGAT